>NZ_JBFRFR010000006.1:0-134331 GCF_052114925.1 Bradyrhizobium sp. 2TAF36
ACAATGCGGCCTGCCCAACTCGCTGATGTCCCATCATGATTCAGCCCTCTTGCAACGACTGAATCAGCGAATGTCAGCTCACGCAACCGAAGACTTTTTCAACAAAATCGGCCAAGAGCAGACTTACGGTACTCGCTTCACTCCCGGCAGTCGGTACGAACCGTCCAAGATGGGGGTTTGTGCCCCGTACAGCCGCATTGTCAAATTGAAGTTGCCAGCGGGTGCAGGAAGCCAGTTCGATTGCTTGTCCGGGCCGGGATTATCTTTTTGGATGTAGATTGTAACCGAACCGTCGCCACCCTTCTTCAATCCATCAGTCGTACTGCCGACGCTGTAGCGCTTGAAGTCATTCTCGATGAAGAACTCCTTCTCGTCGTACATGTTGAGGTTCCAGAACACCGACACGGGTGGGATTTTATCCTTGTCGAACTGAAGGACGTATTTGTTCGCGCCAGAGAGCGCAGCGCCCTGGTCGTCCACGCGGGTGTTTGGATAGAGAATTTCCTCTGGCACGTTTGCCCCCGTCAGGTTAGCCGCCATGGCTGCACGCAAGGCGTAGTCGAAACCGGCTCGCCCCCCACCCATCGTGTAGCCCCAGCCCCTGACGTTCTCAGCCGCGTTTGCGTAGGTGTCCTCGATGATCGCCGTTGCTGTCGTCGCCGCTCGTGCGAGACCGCGCTTGGTTGGCTCGTCGAGACTTTGCCAATCAAATCCGTTTGCGACACTGAGGCCGATCCGGTGAGCAGCGGCAACATCGGCGTCGCTGAAGTCGTCACTGCGCGATAGAAACGTCTTCATGCCGAAGCCGATCGTCTCGAACATGCGAAGAGCTTCGGGGGCCGTTGGCTTGAACTCAAAACGCGCGTACTCGTATTGTTTCGGGACTTCAAATCGCAGGCCCTGCTTCTCGAACACCGATAACGGCAGCGCAAGGAAACCCGCCTGAACCTCGCGGGCCGCAGGTAGGTCGGCGTCACCGTTGACGAACACACGGTTGGCGATCACGCCCAGTTGCGTACGGACCTTGATCTGCTTCATGCCCGAAGGTATTGCGCCGTGGAAGTCCGGCCCAGTGAGAAGAAACAACCCGGGTTCCGGTCCCTTACTGCCGCCGATGTTGTAGACGACCTGATCATAGTAGTCGCCAATCTGGACGATGTACCAGCGGCTCTGGCTGAGAGTAGGAACGCGAACGACAACCGGTTCGCTGCCGAGATCAGCACAGGTATAGCCGTCGATTGAGACATTGTTTGGCGTGTTGACGAACTTGTCCGCGGCCGTCTTCAGATTTGGGAACTTGCGGAAATAGTTGAGCCCGACAGCACCAGCCTTGAGCCCAGCATAGAGCGTGTGGATGTTGTCCACGAAAGGACGCCCCCAGATCGCTGTTCGAACGCCGATAGCGTAAGCGTGCTCTTCGCGCGCCTGGTCAGCTGGCATTTTGTTTGGTGGAGTTTGTGCAAGAGCTGGAACCGTCAAAAGGCAATTAAAAAGGAGGGCCGAGATTGCTAACTGTCTCATGGGAACGCTCCCGTTTTGACGTAAAGCGTAGGCGAACTGTGCGGCGGGTCAATATCCGGCTTGGGTCACAAACGGTAAGGCTCGGATCGAGCATACGATTTCTGCTTCGCACCTAAGAGGCGACATCTGCGCGTCAACGGAAGGCGCCTAAAACAATGGCCCCGACGACATTGCGTCAGGGCCATTGAAGATCATCAGGCCGGGTACGTCCGCCGCGCCATCCGATCGCAGATGGGCTGATTACCGCACGCAATCTGGTGCAGAATGTGGCACGGCTACAGTATCAGAGTGATCGCACGCGGCCCGAAAGCGTGCGGCCGCCAGTTCGCCCTTGCGCCAATCAGCGCGACGCTTGTGCTCAATCGCCAATGCTTTGCGGGCCTCCACCCCCCGAATGATCTCGTCGATCTCTGCGCCATCCAACGTACGCTTCATGCGCAGCACGGTGGACAACACGATCACGACGTCGCCATACGGCATCAGCACGTCGCGCGCGGCAACACCACAATGCGCGAGAAACGTTTCGATGGCTTCTTCGGTCTTGCAGATCAACCAAGCCAGCTCACGCGCCTGCCGGAGATCGTCGGCAGGCACGGCAGGGTCACCGTCGAGCACCATACGTTCCGCCGCCCGGCCCGCTAAAAATTCGATGCACTTAGCGTAGACGTTGGCGAAAACATCGCCCAAAGCACGACGATCCTCGCCAGCCTGCGGCATCTGCCGAGCAAGCGCATCGCGAACGTCGGAAGCATCGCCACGACCTTCCGCGAACGCCTCGGCATGTCCGACACCCCAGCACAAGCCTTCGTAACCGCGGCTAGTATCCGGGTTCACGGTGACCCCACCAACATCATGCCCAAGCAAGCGCGCACAGACGGCATGTCCCGCCTCGTGAATTGCGATGCGATGATCCTGCTCGCGCGTACGGCCGAGCGCCATCAGGAGTTCGTCATATTCGTCGATCTCCTCGTCAGGACCGCTGCCGTTAGCCTCGTTATGCGGCTTGCCGGCAGCGGCCCCCATTCCGGCGAGCGCGGGCTGGAGAACCCGCTCTTCAGCCGAAAATTGCTTATTCATAGCCAAGAACCTCCTTATGCCGGGCTTGCATTCGGGCGCGGATCGCGGCGATGACGGGATTGCGAACTCCGGCATGCCGCGCGATCAGTTCTGCGACGGACGCGGGAATACGATCCGACGTGCCAACCCAGCCATCGATGCGGGTCGTTATCGTATCAGGTGGCATCGTGATCTTCTGCCTACGCATGATCACATCCGCGGAGCGTCGATCTCGATCGTGCGCGTCTCCGCGCTTCGATCGATTTTGGTGAAGACGGCGGCACGCATGACGGGATCGACGTTCGGCGAGACCGCCTTCGGCTCCTCCGCAGCATCGAGATCGACGACATCCGGCGCGTTCGGCGTGAAATCACCACCGCGTGCGCCGCGAAGCTGAGCGCGGCGCGGATCGGTGGTCGGGATGGCGATGCGCATATTCAATGCTCGCTGTGCCGTCGTAACCGGCATGATTGCATCGGTCCACTGACCCGCAAACCGCTTGCGACCGTCATGGTCGGAAGCTCGGGTTCCGGTGCGACAACCGGCATAGGCAGAGGCTCCTGCGGCATCGCCTGCTGACCGCACCGAATTGCGTCAGGCATGGCTTTCAAGTCCGCGAGCGCGAAGTTGGCGGCGACTTCGATCTGGCCCATGGTGCTCTGGATGAAGCTCGCCATTTGGCCGGTCTCGAAATGCCAGCCGATCTCAGAAAGAGCGTCGGCAAGATCGCGCGACTTCTCAAGGTAGATCGGCAAGGCCGCCTCGATGGCAGTGACCTGCTTATGCAGCTTGTCCGCAGCATCAGCGCGCTTGATGCGCCCGCGTTCAGCTACAAGCTGGCGCCCTGCTTCGGCCTTGTCCTTCGCCAGAACAGCGAGTGCGTCGTCGATGCCCGTCAGCGCTGAAGCTGCCGTGTCCACAAGGCCCTGCAAATTGTCGAGAGCGCGCTGATCGTCGAGGTCGCCGGAAAGCAGCGCATGCTGGCGAGCCTTAATTGCCTCGTCCAAAGCGACCTGCGCGGTGGCGCGCTTGATAGCAAGCTGTTCATGCGAAACCCGCAACCCTTCATCGTCATCCAGAACGGCAAGCCGCTTTTCACCGTCCACGCCTATTCGATCGATCAGGCCCGCGCGATCGTCGCGGCCCGGCTCGCCGACACCAGCGGCATTCGCATCGTCGCGCAGGGCAAGGGGTCGCTGCGATGATCCCCGCCACCAAGAGCGGCCTCAACGCGATGACCTGCATCAGCGCGCTCCAGAAGGCGATCAGGCGCGGCCTTGAGCGCGAGGCGATGGAGTTCGCCGTAGAGCTGATCCACACCAGCAAGGCGATGCACAGCATGGTCTGCAATCGTCTCGAAGTGATTTGCCACGAAGACCTCGACACCATCGCGGCGCCATGGGTTTTGCCGTTCGTCGCGACGGCGCTGGCGCAGTCCAAGGAGCGCTACAGCAGCAAGATCGGTGAGGCCCGGCTGATGGTCGGCAACYGCATCAGGATCATGTGCAGGTCGCCGAAGTCCCGCGCGGGCTGTCACTTCGCCGCCGCGATCGGTCTCCGATCGATGCTGGAGGATTTTGCGCCGACGATCCCCGACTGGGCTCTCGACATGCACACGATGAAGGGCAAGGCGATGGGACGTGGCCTCGATCACTTCCGCAGCGAGGGCGCTAAGCTGGTCCCGCCGCCGACAGAGCCGGACCCTTTCGTAGACCAAGCCTATCGGTTGTGGGCGATCAAGCAGCAGAGTAAGTGAGCCGACACCTTCAGGTCACGCAGTTCACATTTACTCTGTGGAGACCTTCGTGGGCGTCCTAATCTCGCCAACTGTACCGCAGCGCGTGCAGAGGAACACGTGGACGACGACCTTTTCCGCCGCAATGAGAGTAGAGCGGGACCAGGCCATCTCGATGTTACAGGCACCGCAAATTGGCGCAGACAGGTGCTCTATTGAATGCCTGAGTATTTCCATGGAGCGTCGTTCGCCAGCAGGAACCTTTACTAGCATCCACTACGAATTTGGGTAGTCGCAAATTCAACTTCAGGACCAACTCGGGCTCAAACCTGCTCCGCGCTGTCACGATTATTGCAGTGCGACGTGGCGAGGTCAGCGACAGGAGCCGCGTGACGTCGTCCAAGGTGGCGCGCCACCTTTGTGTACGGATGGTCCATAATTTAGGCGAGTGTGATGATTTGGAAATATCCTCATACGAGGCGGTCGCGCGGTCCCCGCCTTTTCGACGCGCCCCAGAGGACCCGAGAAACCGACGGGCGCACACAAAAGAAAGGCCGCCTGCGTTGCCACAAGCGGCCCAAGTCTAGGGAGGAAACGCCCCAAGGAGGGCAGCGATAGCGGGAGCGCTACCGCATACCCTGTAGATAAGACGATCGCGATTGCGGCTCAATTGAACCCCGGTAAACGTCGGTCATCTAAAACGGGTAACGGACCTATACGAAGGTTTAGGCCGCTCGCCCGCCCCGGTCTCGCACCAGCGTTTCACCACCTCAGCGACTTCGAGCGCCGCACAATCCGTCGTCATCCATCGTCCGCGCACCGGGAGCGGTCGCACCGTCACCGCATCACGTCATCGCCGCGACACGGACCACGACAGCGGCAGCACGGCGACCGATAGCGGACGGGCATAGCGTCATCACCACGTCGAGCGCGCCAGCGTCACGACGGCGGCAGGCACCGACGACCGACACGCCACCGTCAACACGACAGGGACGGGACAGGCGATAGGACGGCAGGCACCACGCACCGCAGGCATCAGGAAGCGCTACAGCGCGCCGCCAGCGGCAGGGCCACAGGCACCGGAAACCCGCGTCAGCGCAGAGGGTGAAACTAGGGCCTATTAGGGCCCGGCAGGTTCGGGAGGGCCTTTAGTTGATCCGGAGGCAGACGGAATATGCCTACGTTTTCAGTCACTTCCGCCGCTTTCAACAGACCGAAGAAATAGCTGGCGGAAAGGACCACACGGTTTTGCCGTACGCACGGCCCGCCATTTCGCCGCAGTTTTTCCAGCCCTGTCGACGGAGCCGAAAACTTACAGACGAGACGAACCTGACAGCGCCGCTCATCCGGAACGAAGTCTTGGGCTCACGGAGAGCAATCCGCCCTGCCCTTGGCCTCTCGCGCCCGACGCTGCCGCGTCCACCGCAAGCCCGGCTCGCGACAGTGACGACACAAGATCGCCCCTCTTGGTGAGCCGGGATGGGCGACACATACGCCAATTCCGAATTTCGGTAAAGCGGAATATTTTCGCGTCTCGGGTTGACGCCCTCTCGGGTGTTTTGCCCGTCGGGCAACGAGAGCCCCGTCGCCCGGATGGAGCCAACGGGTCGACGCGAAGCGCCGCCCGATGACAGGTTCCGCGCAATCCGGGAAAAGCGCGGGCGCCGGACGAGCGGTCCCGGATCGGGCCGCGCTCCATCCGGGCGACCGATCACCGCACCCGCCCGGCAGTCCACCTTCCGCCTTGTATGCATTATCCCAGTTGCCATCCCCGCGGACTTCGCTTTACATGCCGGCAACTCGCCCGCGGATGACGGGCTGGGGCTCAAAAATCACACACATTTTCAAAGGGACGGAATATGGCGCGTAACATCCTGATTCTCGGGGCTTCCTACGGTTCCCTGCTGGGCACGAAGCTGCTGATGGCGGGCCATAACGTGTCCCTGGTCTGCCGCGCCAAGACTGCTGAGCTGATCAACCGTGACGGTACCGAGGTGCGCATCAAGCTGCGCGACGAGGCGGTGCACCGGGCGATCTTCTCGCGCGACCTGCCCGGCAAGCTCGACGCGGTGACGCCGGGCAATGTCGACCTCTCGCGCTACGACATGGTCGGCCTGGCAATGCAGGAGCCGCAATACACCAACCACACGGTCCGCGTTCTCATGGTCAAGATCGCCGCGGCGAAGCTGCCGTGCCTGTCGATCATGAACATGCCGCCGCTGCCCTACCTGAAGCGCATCCCGTCGCTCGCCGACATGGATCTCGAGGAGGCCTACACCAATGCGCAGGTGTGGGAGCGCTTCGAGCCCGGCCTGGTGACGCTGTGCTCGCCCGACCCGCAGGCCTTCCGTCCGCCGGAAGAAGCCGCCAACGTGCTTCATGTCGGCCTGCCCACGAATTTCAAGGCATCGGCCTTCGCCGACGAGAAGCACAACAAGGTGCTGCGCGAGCTCGAAGCCGACATCGACGCGGTGACGCTCGACGGTCACGACGTGCCGGTGAAGCTGAAAGTGTTCTCTTCGCTGTTCGTGCCGCTGGCGAAATGGTCGATGCTGCTGACCGGCAACTATCGCTGCATCACGCCGCACGAGCCGCAGTCGATCCGCGACGCCGTGCACGGCGATCTCGCGCGCTCGCAGACGATCTACGACCATGTCGACGCGATCGCCCGCCGTCTCGGCGCCGATCCGCAGGACCAGGTGCCGTTCGCGAAATACGCCAAGGCCGCCGAGAGCCTGCTCAAGCCGTCATCGGCCGCGCGCGCGGTCGCGAGCGGCGCGCCCTTCATCGAGCGCGTCGACCTGCTGGTGAAGCTGATCTCGCATCAGCTCGGCACCCCCAATGCCGAGATCGACCGCACGGTCGAGACCGTGGACCTGAAGCTGAACGAGAAGATCGTGCAGGGCGGATCTAGCGCGCAGTAGCAGCGTGCCGGCGCTGCCGTCATAGGTCGCGCCGGCCTGCACTGATCGAATTGTCGATGCAGATCGGATCGCCCCTGAGCATGGGCTTACAATTTGGCCCAATACGGGCGATCCTGCTCAGCAGTCCGTTTGCGTAAATCCCGCATACATGCGACTGCTAGCCGTCACGCGGGCGCCGATTTCCGCAGGTTCCGGGGCAGCGCGATGGCCGGATCGAAGGGCTGAAGAGCAAGTAGAAGACGATGGATCAGACGGCGTTGCAGGTCGCTCGCGCGGTGGAGGCCGGCGCGACGACGATGAAGGGGATCGTTGACGCGACCGGATTATCCCGCCTCAAGGTCGAGCGCGCGCTGAGCACGCTGGAGAAGCAAAAGCTCCTGGTCCGCGACGGCCAGGGTTTTCGCGCGACCGGCCTGCCGAAAACGGCGCCGCTGACCCGGCAGTGCGGATCGTGCAACGCCTGCTGCGATATCCTTGAAGTGGCCGCCGTCGACAAGCCGGTGAACCAGCTGTGCAGACACTGGCAGACGGGAACCGGGTGCACCATCTACGACCGCCGCCCGCAGATGTGCCGGTCGTTCGTCTGCGCCTGGCTGCAAGGTCATCTCGATGATGCGTGGTTTCCGGCGACGTCCGGCATCATCGTGCATTTCAGCCAGGACGCGGTCAACGTGACGGTCGACGACCACTGCCCCGATCGCTGGCGCGAGGAGCCTTATTTCAGCAAGCTCGTCGAATGGTCGCTGAACGGGATCAGGCGGATCGGTAACCGCGGCTACGCGACCCTCGTGGTCTCCGGCGAGAACCGGTTCCTGCTGCTCGGACGCACCATCGTTCCCGAGCCGACGCTGTTCGGAACGGCGTTCCTGCCGCTCACCACCGACACCTTCCGGTTCTGGCGCGCGACATCGCCCGAGCATCTGCAGCGGCTGCACGAGCGCATCGCCGAGATCGAGCGTATCCGGCAGGAATTCGGCTCCTGTGCGATCCCCGAGAACGAGGACGACGATCCGCAGGCGCCCTATCGGCCCGCACTTTTACGGCAATCGAATCACGCCTGAACTCCGCCGTGGGCAACACCGCATGATTCGCACGGTGCCGCTCGACGCGCCCCGGCCGGGTTGATAAGCCCCACTCCGCGAATGATGGGGACTTGAGTCGGGGACATGACAGTTGCGATCGAGATGGGGCAGACCACGGCAGGCGCCGCGGCCGCCATGGACCTCGAGGAACTGCTGGCGACCCGGCTCCTGGTGCAGGGCAATTCGGGCTCCGGCAAGTCGCATCTGTTGCGGCGGCTGCTCGAACAGAGCGCGCCCTGGGTGCAGCAGGCCATCATCGACCCCGAAGGCGACTTCGTCACGCTGGCCGAGCAATTCGGCCATCTGGTGATCGAGGCCGAGGATCACACCGAGCGCGGCCTTCAGGTCGCCGGCGAGCGCGCGCGGCTGCATCGCGTCTCCACCGTGCYCAATCTCGAAGGGCTGGACGCCGAGAACCAGATGCGGCGTGCCGCGGCGTTCCTCGGCGGCCTGTTCGACGTCGACCGCGATCACTGGTACCCGATGCTGGTGGTGGTCGACGAGGCGCAGCTGTTCGCGCCGGCGGTCGCCGGCGAGGTCTCGGACGAGGCGCGCAAGCTCTCTCTCGGCGCGATGACCAATCTGATGTGCCGCGGCCGCAAGCGTGGCCTCGCCGGCATCATCGCGACCCAGCGCCTGGCAAAACTCGCCAAGAATGTCGCGGCGGAAGCCTCCAATTTCCTGATGGGTCGGACCTTCCTCGACATCGACATGGCGCGCGCCGCCGACCTGCTCGGCATGGAGCGGCGGCAGGCCGAATCCTTTCGCGATCTCGAGCGCGGACAGTTCATGGCGCTCGGCCCGGCGCTGTCGCGACGCCCCCTGCGTTTGCATATCGGCCCGACCGACACCCACGCGCGCAATTCCACGCCGCGGCTGATGCCGATGCCGGAAGCCGCGCTCGAGGATATGCGCGCCGTGATCCTGGCCGCACCGCCGCCCGATGCCAGCCGCCCGCAGCGCCGGCCCGCGCCCGATCTGCTCGAGCAGCTCCGCGCCGCGAAGGCGGCCGCGCCGGAGATCCGGCCTGAGGTGGCCGAGGTGCCGATCAGCGCCGAGGAGCTCGCCGAGCGGCGCGAGCGCGTCGATCGTACGCTTCGCGCCGTGCTCGCCGAGCCCGATGCCGGCTTCCGCGCCGTCGGCGTGCTCTATCAGGAGTTCGTGGTCCGCTGCCGCATCGAGGGCCTCGGCTCCGCGGTGCCTGATCTGAACGAATTCCGCCGCATGCTGACACGCGCGCGCGCCGGGCTCGGCGCCGAGCATGCCGAGGACGACGTCTGGCAGGACGTGTCGCTGCGCGCCTCTATCCTGCCCGACGACATGCAGGGCGTGTTCATGATGATCGCACGCGCGGCGAAGGAAGGCTGGCCCTGCCCCGGCGACGCCGCGATCGCGCGTGCCTACGGCTCGCATTCGCTGCGCCGCGCCCAGCGCCTGCTCGGCTATATGGAGGAGCAGGGCCTGATCGTCTGCCAGCTCGACGGCGGCGGGCGCCGGATCGTGACGCTGGTGGAGCTGGCCTGGGCCACCGCGCCGGGCGATCCCAAYGGCGACGATCTGCCGGCGGAGCCGGTTCCGAGCGCGGCCTCGGCTTGAGATCGCCTAGAACGTCCCGGCGACAGTCAGGCGAAAGGTCAGCGGCTCGACCGGGTGCAGCACGTAATCCATCACGCCGTTCTGGCAGACCGCCGTCGGCGCGACGCCGCTGGTGCAGAGATTGTAGAGCGTGTCGGTCTTGAGCAGCGAGCCATAGGCATAAGTGATCTGGTTCGCCTGCGTGTTGAAAAGATTGAGCACGTCGAGCTGGATGCGCCAGCCATTGTCGATGCGATAGCCGAGGCGGCTGTTGAAGATGCTGGTCGCGGACGAGCGGAACGCATTGTCTTCGGTCAGCGGGCTCGACGCCAGATAGCGCCAGCGCAAAGTCCCGAACCAGCCGGTCTTCTCGCCGAGCGTGATGCCGGCCGATGCCACCATCGCCGGCGCATTCGGAATGTAGTTGCCGGGCGCATTGCCGATCTGCGCCTCGGGATAACCCGCGAGCGAGGCGTAGACCTCCGCCTGCTCGCTGTCAGTGCCGCGGAAGCGCGCATGCGTCATGGCGAGATCGGCATCGATGTCGATCCACGAGCGCGGGCGATAATGATTAGTCCACTCGAAACCGTAGCGGCGGCTGGCGCGGGTCGCCGAGGTATCGCCGGCATCGCCCGAGAACAGGATCTCGGAATCCTGGTCGAGGATGAAGAGGCTGAACGAGGTGTCGAGGCCGGGCACGATCTTGCTGCGGACGCCGACCTCCGCGCCTCTGGTGCGGACCAGCAGCGGCGACGGCGTAAGTCGCGTGGCGGGATCGCTCGGATTTTCCGTCGTGGTCGCACCGCGCGCGTCGTTCGAGTGCATGCCGGTGCCGGCGCCGAAGAAGAATTCGGTCTGGTTGAACGGGCCGAGCACCATGCGGAATTTCGGGCTGCCGAGCGCGGCGTCAGTGCGGCCGGAATTGTTGGCATTGAACAGCGAGGTGACGTCGGCCGCATAGTAATCGCCGCGCAGGCCGACAGTGGTCCTCAGCCAATCGGTCCAGCGCACGGTGTTTTCGGCATAAACACCGACGCTGCCCTCGCCGACCTTGTCGCTCCGAATGTTGGAGAGGAAGCCGCGCTGGAACGTGTTGCTCAGCGCCAGATCGATCGAATCATAGCGCGATTGCAGGCCAGTCGTGGTCTGCATCGGCAGTCCGGCGAACGACCCGTTCAGCGTGCGCGAGATGTTGGCGCCCGCCATCAGGCGGTCGTCGTGCTGGTGGAACTGGTCGCCGAGCACGGGATCGCGGAGGAAATAGGTGAAGTTGTTGAAGAGGTCGAGCTGGCTCTTCACGACATAAGCGTTGGCCTTCCACGACCCCACATCGTCGCTCTGCGCGATGCGGCCCGAGAGCGCAAAGCGGTTGGTGTTGCCGCCGTCGTTCGGATCTTCCGAGCCGAAGCGGTCGATAAAACCGGCGGCGATCGCACGCTGCGGCACCTGGTCGGTCGAATTCCATTTGTTCGCGTAGGCCATGCCGGTGATGGTCAGGCCATCGGTCGCGGTGCCCCGGCTGTAGCGCACGAGACCGTTCAGCTTGCGCACGTTGTCCGGATTTTCCCAGGGGCCATTGTAGGTGCCGAGCTCGCCGGCGACGAGCAGCGAACCGTCACCGACTTTCGCTGAGTCCATGCCGAGAAGACGACGATAGCCAAAGCTGCCGGCGGTCACCTGCGCGAGGCCCTTTTCGGTACGGTCGATCAGGCCGATGCGCACGCTGCCGACAGAGGCGAAATCGCTCTCGTCGGCGAAGTACGGCCCCTTGCGCACATCCATCGCGCTGATGGTTTCCGGGATCAGCCAGTTGAGATCGGCATAGCCCTGGCCATGCGCGTGGGTGCGCATGTTGACGGGGACGTCATCGACATAGATGGCGAGATCAGTGCCGTGGTCGAGATTGTAGCCGCGCAGAAAATACTGGTTGGCTTTGCCTTCGCCCGAATGCTGGGTCACGATCAACCCGGGCACGACTTCGAGCGCCTCACCAGGTCGCGCGAAAGGGCGCGCGTTGACCTCATCGCCGGAAACGGTGATCTCGCTCGCCATGCCTGGCGGGCCCTTTGCGCCGGAGGCGACGCTGCGGGCGTCCGAGGCCGGAGCCTGCGTCGGCTGAGCCACGTGACCGCGATTGGCCGGGACCGGCTTGCTGGCTCGCCGCGATGCGGGCAGTCTCTTGTGAGGCTTCGTCTCGCCGCCCGAGACCTCGATCGGCGGCAATTCGCGCGAGGCGCCACTGCTCTGCGCGAAGGCGCTGCCGTCATCCGCGAGAAGCATGATGGCCGAAAATGCCGTCAACGCTCCGCGACGACGGCCAGACTCAGGCCGCCTCGGTCGCATCGGCGCCCCGAAGTACATTCGCGCGGGACGCGGCGCCCGCAAACATGCGGCGATAGAGCAGGACCGAAACGAGCCAGGCGATCGCAAACAGCGCGATCACGGCGAAGCCGACATTGGCGAGCGACTCGTTGAGGCCGTCGACCAGCGTCCACACGCCACCGGTTAGGCCAAGCCGGTCGGCGATCAGGCCGAGCGCCTCGATGCCGCCGATCAACAGCGCCACCGCGACGGAGGCGCCGGTGATGGTGAGGTTGTACCAGAGCTTTCGCAGGGGATCGACGAAGGCCCAGCGATAGGCGCTGACCATCAGCGCCGAGTCGGCGGTGTCGACCAGCGCCATGCCCGACGCGAACAGCGCGGGAAAGACCATGACATCGATGAGCGAAGCGCCGCGCGCGGCTTCGGTCGCGGAGATGCTGAGCAGGCCGATCTCGGTCGCGGTGTCGAAGCCGAGCCCGAACAGGAACCCGAGCGGGAGCATGTGCCACGGCTTTGTCACCAGGCGGAACATCGGGCCGAGCAGGCGCGCCAGGAATCCACGGTTCGCCAGCAGCGCATCGAGCTGCGCGGCGTCGTGGATGCCCTGCGCGCGCGCGATGCGAAACGTCCGCCACAGGCCGACGAAGATGGCGAGATTGATGGCCGCGATCACGAGCAGGAACAGCGCCGACACCGATGTGCCGATGACGCCGCCGATATCCCTGAGCAGGCTGTCGCCGCCGAGGCTCACCACGCCGAGTGCCAGCAGCATGGTCGCGGCCACGACCACGGTGGAATGGCCGAGGGCGAAATAGAGGCCGACGCTGCGCGGCGCACCGCCCGCATGCATCAGCTTGCGCACGACATTGTCGATGGCGGCGATGTGGTCGGCATCGACGGCATGGCGGAGGCCAAACACCCAGGCCAGCAGCGCGGTCGCCATCACCGTCGGCCGGTCACCGAACGCCGCGAAGGCCCAGGCCCATGCGGCGACGTTGGCGGCGATGAGCCCGCCGAACAGCAACACGGTGGCGGGCTCCACCGCCCGTAGGGACCATTTCGTCACGACAATCATTCCGTTCGCACGCCCCTTCGCGGCAACGGTATGATCTTTTCATAGAATGATCACACTAACCAATGCAATTCCAGGGGGCCGCTTTGCAGGAATGCTTGTAACCATCCTTCGAGACGCCCGCTGCGCGGGCTCCTCAGGATGAGGCCTGGATTCGCGGCCACGTTGCGAACAGACCCTCATGGGGAGGAGCCCGCGCAGCGGGCGTCTGGACGATGCTCTGCATCGCCGGGCGAACCATCAGGCCGCGGTCAAGCTACGCGGCCTCGGAGCCACCAAGATAGGCATCGCGGATGCGGGGGTCGTCCTTCAGCGCTCGCGCCGGGCCTGAGAGCACGATTTTGCCGGTCTGGAGCACATAGGCCTCGTGCGCGATCTCGAGGGCGAGGCTGGCGTTCTGCTCGACCATGAAGACCGACACGCCTTCCTGGTTGATGGTGCGGATCAACTCCAGCACGCGGTCGACATAGAGCGGCGACAGGCCCATGGTCGGCTCGTCCATCACGATCATCCGGGGACGGCTCATCAGCGCGCGCGCCATCGCGACCATCTGCTGCTCGCCGCCGGAGAGCGAACCGGCACGCTGCGACAGCCGCTGCCCAAGTTTCGGAAACAGCGTCAGCATCTTGTCGAGATCCTGCGCCACCGCATCGCGGTCGTTGCGCACGAAGGCGCCCATCAGGATGTTTTCGCGCACGCTCATGTCCGCGAACAACCGCCGCGCCTCCGGCACGGAGGCGATACCACGGCGGACGATCTGCGGCGTGGTGAGCCCGAGCAGCGAGGCGCCGTCGAAGGTCACGTCACCCGAGCGCGGTTTCACCAGGCCCAAGATGATCTTCATTGTGGTCGACTTGCCGCTGGCGTTGCCGCCGAGCAGGCAGACGATATGGCCGCGGCCGACCGTGATCGACAGGTCGAAATGCACCTGCGCCTGGCCGTAGAAGGTGTTGACGTTCGAGAGCGCCAGCAGCGGCTCGGATGCGCCAGTCGTCATACCACGCTCTCCCGCTCCGGCGTCTCCGACAGGCCATGGCCGAGATAGGCCTCGATCACCTTGGGATCGCCACGCACCACTTCGCCCGGCCCTTCCGCTATCTTCTTGCCCTCGTCCATGACGATGACGCGGTCGGAGAGGCGCATCACCATTTCAAGCTTGTGCTCGATCAGGAGGATGGTCAGCCCCTCGGCCTTCAGTTCGGCGACGAGGCCCTGCATCTCCGTGGTTTCGGTCGGGTTCATGCCGGCGGTCGGCTCGTCGAGCAGCAACAGGCGCGGCTTCAGCGCAAGCGCGCGCGCGATCTCGACGCGGCGGCGGTTGGCATAGGACAGGCTGTAGGCCGGCTGGTCGATCCGTGGCAGCAGCCGCTCGCCGAAGCGAGCGAGAATAGCCTTCACCTCCTCGCGCAGCCGTTCCTCTTCGTCCCTAACGCTGGCCGGACGCAACAGCGCCAGTCCCAATTCCAGCAGCGGGCCGATCACTGGCACCGCGGGCTTCACCGCGCGCAGCCGCGTATGCGCGCCGATCAGGACGTTGTCCATGACGCTGAGATTGCCGAAGACGCGACCGAGCTGGAACGTGCGCGCGATGCCTCCGGCAGCAAGCCGTTCGGGCGAGAGACCCGTGATGTCCTGCCCTTCGAAGCGGACATTGCCGGCATCGGGCCGATCGAGCCCGGTCACGAGGTTGAACAGCGTCGTCTTGCCGGCACCGTTCGGGCCGATGATGCTGATGAGCTCACCCCTGGCGAGATCGAGGTCGATGGCATCCACTGCGGTCAGGCCGCCAAAGCGACGCGTCAGCCCGCGCAGGGACAGCATGGGTGTGTGCTGCTCTGCCATCATATCGTTCCCAACAGGCCCTGCGGCCTGAACCGCACGAGCAGCAGCAGCACGATGCCGTAGATCAGGATGCGATACTCCGCCGCGATCCGGAACACCTCCGGCAAGCCGACCAGCGCGACCGCTCCGACGATGGCGCCGACGACGTTGCCGAGGCCGCCGAGGATGACGACGGTCAGCGCCAGGATGGATTGCTGCGTGTTGAAGGTCTCGTGGTTGATGTAGGAATAGAGATGGGCGGCGATGCCGCCGCTGACACCGGCCGCGAAGCCGCCGAAGATGAAGGCCAGCGACTTGTAGCGGTTCAGGCTGAGGCCATAGGCGCGCGCGGCGATGTCATCGTCGCGGATAGCGCGAAAACTGCGGCCGAGATGCGAGCCGAGCAAGCGCCCCTGCAGCAGCGCCAGCACGACCATCACGACAAAGCTGAACCAGTAGATCGAGGTCGGGCTGACCAGATCGTAGCCGAACAGCGACAGCGGCGGAATGCCGGAGATGCCGATCGGACCACGCGTAACGCTCTCCCAGTTCAGAATCACCAGCGACACGATCTCGCCGATGGCCAGCGTCGCGATCGACACGTAATGCCCGCGCAGGCGGAACGACGGCGAGATCAATGCCGTGCCGAGCGCGGCACTCATCAGGCCGCCGGCGATGATGGCGAGGCCGACGGGGACGTTGAGGGTCAGCGACAGCAGCGCAGAGGTGTAGGCGCCGATCGCGAGCAGCGCGGCATGTCCGAGCGAGACCTGCCCCACCGTGCCCGCAACCAGCGTCAGGCTGAGCGCGAGCATGCCGAGCAGCCAGGCGTTGATCAGGGTCTGGAGCACGTAGAAGGACACCGGGAAGAACGGCAGGATCGCGAACACGCCGGCGGCAACCAGCAGCGCCCAACGCGAAATCCGCACCGGGCGGCTCGGCGCGATGAAGGTGCCGGTGAGCGGCTCGGGTGGCGCCTGCCGCGCGCTGGCGAACAGGCCGTTCGGACGCAGCACGAGCACGACGACCAGCAGCAGGAACGCGAACAGATTGCGGTAGCTCGTGCCGAACACGGCGACGCCGTAGCTCTCGACCAGCCCGAGCAACAAGCTGCCGATCACGGCGCCCGGCACGTTGCCGGCACCCCCGACCACTTCCGCAACGACGCCCTTCAGCGTCGCCTGCAGGCTCATCGCGGTGTCGATCTGGTTGTAGTACATGCCGACCAGCAGGCCGGAGACGCCGCCGAGCGCAGCCGCAATGCCAAATACGGCCTGATTGACGCGGTTGACGTCGACGCCCATCTGCATCGCGGCATCGCGGTCCTGCGCGGTGGCGCGCACCGCCCAGCCGAGCTTGCTGTAGCGCAGGAACACGAACAGCAGYAGCGCGCTGGTGAGGCCGACACCGGCGATCAGGAGATCAAGAGGTCCGATCGTGCCGCCGCCGACCTGGAAGCGCACGTCAGGCAGCTGGCTCGGCAGCGCGCGCGGGTTCGGCGAGAAGGTCAGCATCACCAGCTGATCGAGCACGAAGCTGATGCCGATGGTCGCGAGCAACGGCGCGATGCGCACGGAGTTCTGGAGCGGACGCAGGCCGAACCGTTCGATGATCAGTCCGACGATCGCGGCCGCCACCGCGACCACGATGATGGTGAGCGGCAGCGGCGTATGCAGCTGCACCACCGCGACCCAACCGATATAGGCGCCGACGAGATAGATCGAGCCCTGGGCAAAGTTGATCAGCCGGCTGACGCCAAAAATCAACGCAAGCCCGACCGCAACGAGCGCGTAGACATTGCCGACGATCAGCCCGTTGATCGTGTAGTCGAGCCAGGAAGACACGCAGTTGCCCCCGCGTAGAGAGGAAAGCAGCCGGAGCGGCGGCTCCGGCCATCACTTCAGGTCGGCTTGCCGTCCCAGAGCGCGAACTGGCCCTTGCGCACGACGAGCTCGGCGTTCATGGCGCCCTTGACGCGGCGCGTCGCGACGTCGAACGTCGCGGCGCCGAAGATCACGCTCGGGACGTCCTTGACCTTGGTGAAGGCGTCGCGGACCGCCTTGCGGTCGGTGCCGCCGATCTTCACCACAGCAGCCGCCATGTTCATCGCATCATAGGCGTAAGCGTTGAACGCGTCCGGCTCGAGCCCGTTGTACTTCTTCTTGAAGCCGGCGATGAACTTCTGCACCTCGGGCCGCGGGTCTTCCGGGAAGTAGCGCGTGCCGACATGGACCTCCTCGACGGCCTCGCCGCCCAGCTCCAGGAATTTCGGCGAGTAGACCGAGCTTGCCGCGCAGATCACCTGCTTGAGCCCGACCTGTCGCGCCTGACGCGCGATCAGCGCGCCGTCGGAGTAGTAGGAGATCAGGATCAAGCCGTCTGGGTTGGCGTCGCGGACGCGCACCAGGGTAGAGCGGAAGTCGCGCTCCTCGGCAATATAGCCCTCGGTGACCGCGATCTCCGCGCCGTATTCCTTGGCAGCATTGACGAAATAGTCGCGGCTGGTGCGGCCCCAATCGGTGTTGAGGTGCAGCACTGCAAGCTTCTTCAGGCCAAGGCGCTTCACGGCATAGGACGCCAACAGCGGCTGCTCGTCGGCCTGGCTGACCGAGGTGCTCCACATGAAGTCGCCGCCCTTGGTGAAGTCAGGATGCGAGTTGGTGAAGCCGAATTGCACCAGGCCCGCGCGCTGATAGATCGGCGAGGCCGCCATCGAGGCCGGGCTGGAGAAGTCGCCGAGCTCAAGGACGATGCGGGGATCGGAGACGAATTTCTGCGCGATCGCCACCGACTGGCGCGGATCGCTCTGGCTGTCCTCGAAATTGTAGGTGAGCTTGCGGCCGTTGATGCCGCCAGCCGCCTGGATCTCGTCCAGCGCGAGGTCGAAGCCCTGCTTCCACTGCGTACCATATTGCGCGTTCGGCCCGGTCAGGGGGCCGCTGACGCCGAGCAGGATCGGCTCGGAGGATTGCGCAAAGGCGCCGCGCGAACCGGCCGCTCCCGCCATCATGGCGGCGAGCGAGCCCTTGACCAGGGTACGACGATCGATGTTGCTCATGCACGGCTCCATCCAGTGTTGAAACAAGCAGCAATTCTTGTGCCGGTGAGATCGCCTATTTCGAGGGCTCACCGAGCGACAGCATCAGTCGGTTCGCCCAGTTGAAGAACGAGGCGCCGTTGATGACGTCGACGATCTCGGCGTCGTCGAGGCCCGCGCGGCGCAGCTCCGCGATATTCTCAGGCCCGAAGGCAATCGGCGTCGCGGCCAGCGCGACCGAGGCCTTGACCACCGCATTCCAGCGCTCGCCGAGGTCGGCCTTGACGCCTTCGTCGAGCAGCCGCTGCACGTCGTCACGGCGCTTGGAATAGGTGGTGGCGAAACGCGCATGCACAGAGGCGCAATAGATGCAGCCGTTGTAGCGCGACGTCGCGGCCGCCGCGAGCTCGCGCTCGGCGCGCGGCAGGCCGTCGGCGACGTTGTAGAAGATATCCTTGTCGGTCTTGGTGCGGGCTTCGAGCACCTCGGGATCACGCACGAGAAGGCGGAAGTATTCGGACTTGGCACGGGAGCGATCGACCAGGCCCGCGAAATGCCGCTCGGTCAATTCGGCTTCGGGCAGCGGGTCGATCCACGACACCCAGCCGAGCTCGTCCTGGGTGAAGACGACGGGCGGATTGACATTGTTTGCAGCGTTCATGATGCAGTCTCCTTACGCGCCGGCCGCAGCGCTTGCGGTGCCCAGCGAGGCGCCGAGCACGCGGAGGCCCGTGACGACGCGCACCTGGAACGACAGGAACGCGACGAGCTGAGAGAAGGTGACGATGCCGGTGTCGGACCAGCCGGCGGCCAGCAGCGCCTTCATGTCAGCGGACGCGGCATCGCGCGGGCGGAACACCAGCAGATGCGCATGCTCCAGCGCCGCGGCGAGCCTGGCGCCAAGAACGGGCTTGCCCTCCGCGCTCACGCGATAGATCGGGCCGGCCGCGTTCTCGGCTGACAGCGGTCCAGCCGGATACGCACCGTACGGGCCTGACGTCTCGCCGCGAGCAACTTCGACCTCGATCGCCTCGGCCAGGCGCGCACCATCGGCGGTCGCCGCGAGCTTCGCCCGGTAGAAGGCAGCCATGGTGGGCTCGCGGTGAAGGCCGATCACGAAGAGCGCGACTGCGGCGCGCTCGACAAGCGAAAAATCGGCGGCGTCGATCGGCTCGAACAGTGAGAGATAGCTCTTCTGCGCATTCTCGCGCGCCTGCAGGCGGCGTCCGCGAATGCCATCCAGAGCCGTGCCCGGTTCGATCCCGGCGAGCGTGTCGATGATATCTTTCGTAGCCATCATTCAGCCTCGTGCAACGCGATCATGTTCGCTCCGATCAGCCCGCCAGAGCCACGTCAGCCGCCGTCCGGGCCCAGCCCAGTGCCGGCGCGACTTTCTCGGCGACAAGCTCGATCGAGCGCAGGATATGAGGATGCGGCGCGTCCACCGAATGCGCCTGGAAGACGAGGTCGGTCACCCGCTCCAGCGTGGCATCGGCGCGGAGCGAGGCGATGACGTCGTCGGCCGCACCGACATGGGTGTCGAATGCGATGATCATCTCCTCCAGCGTCTCGCCAGGCCTGGCGTGACCGCCCTTGAGGAACTGCGGCAGTGCGCGACGCAGCCCGATGTCGGCAAGGCGCATCGCTTCAGTCCGGTCGTCGGCGACGAAGACGCTGCGCGAGGCCATGATCCGGGGCTCGCATCCCGGCGGCAACGCTGCGAGATAGGCATCGATGACCGGATTCTGGATCTCGGCGAGCGTGGCCTTCGGCGCCTCCTTGGTCCGGGGCTGGGTGCGCGACAGCAGCAAGCCATCGCCGGCCTTGCCCGCGCGCGCACCACCGGCGACCGAGAACGTCGCCTGCCAGATCCGCTTGTCCAATTGGGGCCGCTGCGGATACAGCGTATCGCCGCCGGTGAGCGGCTTGCCGACCAGGGCGGTGCGGACCACGTCCAGATTGCGGGCAAAGATCTCGTTGCGTTGGGCGCTGTCGAGGCCGAAGGCGGCAAAGGCCGACGGATTGCCGCCGGTGCCGACGCCGAGCTCGAAGCGGCCGTTGCAGAGCAGATCGAGCACGGCGGCATCTTCCGCCACACGCACCGCGTTCTCCAGCGGCAGCGTGACGATGCCGGTGCCGAGACGGATGCGCGAGGTTTGCGCCGCGACGTAGCCGAGGAAAGTGAAGGGCGACGGCAGGCCGCCCTCGCGTTCGTGAAAATGATGCTGCGCGATCCACGCGGAATCGAGGCCCGCTTTCTCAGCGCGCACGATCTGCTCGGCGGCGAAGCGGTAGCGCTCCGCTGGCGGGGCTTCATCGAGGAGCCGCGTGAAGAACCCCAGTCGTTTCAGGTTTGCAAAGCGTTTCATACGACCCCTGTCGGGCGAGGATGGGCCCCGATGATGTCGGTTGCCGCAGCTCCAGACAAGCGGGCATTGCGCAAGGCTGCCCGCCGGATCGCCCCGCGCTGGACCTTGGCTAGGCAGATTGCCTACCAGCTCGGCAACACCGCGCCCTTGAACTTGGTCAGGACGAACTCCTTCACCTCGGGCGTGTGGTAGCTGTCCACGAGGATCTTGACCCAGGGCTTGTCCTTGTCGGCGGCACGTACCGCGATCAGGTTGACGTAGGGTCCCTTCGGGTCCTCGCGCAGGATCGGATCCTTGACGGGATCAAGGCCCGCCTGGGTTGCATAATTGGTGTTGATCGCGGCGGCATCGACATCGTCGAGCGCGCGCGGCGCCTGCGCCGCATCGACCTCGATGAATTTCAGCTTCTTGGGATTCTCGGTGACGTCGAGCACCGTCGGCTTGAAGCCCGTGCCGTCCTTCAGCTTGATCACGCCCTTGTCGCGCAGCAGCAGCAGTACGCGGCCGCCATTGGTCGGATCGTTCGGGATCGAGACCTTGCCGCCCTCGGGGATATCGGCGAAGGCCTTGTGCTTCTTCGAATAGACACCGATCGGGAAGTTCACGGTCAGCCCGACGGATTCGATCTTGTAGCCGCGGTCGGCCTTCTGGTTGTCGAGATAAGGCTGGTTCTGGAACGAATTGGCCTGGATCTCACCAGCATCGAGCGCGGCATTCGGCACGACGTAGTCGGAGAACTCGATCAGCTGGATGTCGAGGCCCCGCTTGGCGGCGATCGGCTTCACCGCCTCGAAGATCTGCGCATGCGGGCCCGGCGTCACACCGATCTTGATGGTCTCGGCGGTTGCTGCGGCCGACCAGGCGGCAAGCGCGGTTGCGAGGATCAGGGGGAGGCGAAACGACATCTTGGTCTCCAAAACTCGGCGAAAATGATTGGAACCGTATTCGCTTCTCCGCGAGGCGAAATCAATGAAATGAAAATCCATATTGCCGGCCTGTTACGAGGAACACCTTCTCCATTCGGCGCAAAATAGGAAACGAATTCGCAGGTCATGGGGCGCGTTGCGCAAGCGTGATGGGCATCACGGCAAAGTGTCACTCCGGATGCGAGATTGGCGGCAAGATCAGCAAGGAGTTTAGTCATGACCGGCCTCGCCGCCCCGAAGTTCGCCAGCCGGAACCGCCTCGAAGGCTCTATCCCTTGCTCCAGGGCGTGCCGTTCAATTCCGGCGTCGTCCTGACGATGAAGCTGATCAACGCGTCGCCGCTCAAGTGGCTGAGCAATCTGCTGCTGCTGTCGGCGCTGCCGGCATCCAGTGATACCTGTTTACTCGGAGCGCCACGTCCACGGTGACAGCATGATCAGGACGCAGATCGCGGCATAGGCGGCGAGCGAGGCCGTGACCATGGTGGCGAGACCCGCCATGCCCGCGCCAAAGCTCGCCACCGCGATCCAGCCGCCCCCAGCCGCGATCAGGATGCGCGCGAAGGACGAAGCGAGCGGCCCCATC
Source organism: Bradyrhizobium sp. 2TAF36 (assembly GCF_052114925.1). Lineage (NCBI taxonomy): Bacteria > Pseudomonadati > Pseudomonadota > Alphaproteobacteria > Hyphomicrobiales > Nitrobacteraceae > Bradyrhizobium > Bradyrhizobium sp. 2TAF36. Next base: position 22,026 of record NZ_JBFRFR010000006.1, read on the forward strand.
GCTCGGCCGGTGCCTTGCACCGCGAACGAACTGACAAAACCGAAGCCGAGCGCGGCATAGGCCGGCGCGACGATGCGCAAATAGGTCATGCCCTCGCTGACGACGTCCGCGTCATGGCTGAAGAGGTGCAGCCAGGCCGTCGGGAAGATCGCAACCAGCAAGCCGATCGTGCCGGTCATGATCGTGCCGACCACGCCGCTGATCCAGCCGATCTCTCGTGCCCGCGCGGTCTGGCCCGCGCCCATGTTGACGCCGACCATGGTCAACGTCGCCGTGCTGATCCCGAACAGCAGCGGGATCATGATGTAGTCGAGCCGCGAGGCGATGCCGTAGCCGGCGAGCGCGGAGGTGCCGAACAGGCCGACCGCGCCGGTGACGAGAATGACGGTGAGGTTGGTCAGCACCGCGTTGAACGCGGTGGGGACGCCGACCTTCAGCATGTCGCCGAAGATTTTTGCGCGCAACGGCACGATGTGCAGCTTCAAGCCAGTCGCGCCCGTCGACATGTAGCGCAGCAGGAACAGCATCGCCGCGCCGTAATAGAGGCCGAAGGCTATGCCGGCGCCGCCGATGCCGAGTCGCGGGATCGGCCCGAACCCGAAGATCAGTGCCGGCGAGACCGGAATGGTCACGATGGCGCCGACCAGCGTCACCAGGGCCGGCACTTTGACGTTGCCGGCGCCGCGCAGCGCGGCAGCCTGGAGGTTGACGATCCACACCGGAATGGCGCCGGCGAACAGATAGTTGGAATAGGTGGTGGCAGCGCTAAGCGCACCGTCGGTGCCGCCGAGGGCACGATAGAGATGCGGACCACCGAGGACGACGCCGAGCGTGAACACGCCGCCGGCAATGATGGCGAGCACCACGGCATGAAACAGCGCCGCCTCGGCGTCAGCGCGGCGGCCGGCACCGACCGCGCGCGCCACCGAGGACGCAACGCCGGAACCGAACCCACCATTCGACATCATGGTCATCAGCATGAAGATCGGGAACACCAGCGCGGCGCCGGCGAGCGCATCGGTGCCGAGATAGCCGACGTAATAAGCCTCTGCGATGTTGACGGCGGTCTGTGCCACCAGGACGGTCACGGTCGGCAGCGCGAGCTTGAGCAGCGTCGGCAAGATCGGCGCGGTCAGGAGCGCGGCGCGTCTTTGCTCAGCCGCGCTTGGTGCGGGCGTAGCCGCCTGGCGAAGCGGCGCCGCGGTGTGGGCCACGAATGGCGCGGCGGACAAGGCCGGCGCGGCGGCATTCTCGACGGACATGGTTCGATCCTGTGGTTCCCTCGGACCGCCCGGTCGGCGCCCATTGCATTATGATCATAATGCATTAGTATGAACGTAATGCAATAGGACAGACCTCACGATTTTGTGGCATAGGGGGCGGCGGGTTCGCAGGAGGCGGAATTGGCGCGCTATGACAAGGGACACAGGGACACGACGCGGCGGCACATTCTCGATGTCGCATCCTCGCAGTTCCGCGAGAGCGGCATCGCCGCGGTGGGCCTCGCCGGCATCATGGCGGAAGCGGGCCTGACCAACGGCGCCTTCTACACGCACTTCGCCTCCAAGGAGGATCTGGTGCGCGCGGTGCTGCTCGACGCGCTGGAGCGGCGCGAGCAGCGGCACAGGGACAATCTCGAAAACGGCGTCGCGCTCGAGACCGTGATCCGCGACTATCTCTCGCCCAAGCATCGCGATCGCGCGGCGACCGGTTGCCCGACCGCGGCCCTCGTCTCCGAGATCGCGCGGCATCCGAAGGCGACGCGCGAGGCCTTCACCGGCAAGATGTCCGACATCCTCGCGCTGATGGCAGCGCAAATGTCTGAGGGCACGCCGGCGGAGCGGCGCCGCCGCGCCATCGCGGCCTACGCCACCATGGTCGGCGCGCTGCAATTGTCGCGCGCGGTGAGCGACAGGCAATTGTCGGAGGAGATTCTCGAAAACGCGGTGGATGCTGCGCTGGCGCTTGCGAAGGGGCGCTAGCCTCAGGGCGGCCTGCGTGTTGCTCAGCTCCTCGCGTCGAGCTGGCTGCTGCGACCGGACGAACTTGCTTGCGAGGCATAGACGGAAGCTGCGGCCGATGCGGGTGAATAGTGCGACAGCGATTCGGCGAGTTCTTCGGCGGCCTCGGTGAGCTCCTTCAGGACGGCGTCGCTGTCCGTGGCGTGGCCGCCGGAGGAATGCAGCACCTCGAACGAGATTCCGTTCGGAAGATCGACATGAACCTTGTCGATCCCGACGGCGTCGGGCGTGTCGCCGTTCTGCGACTGGTCGGCGCCGGACGCGGGATCACCTGATATCTGCTGGCTCGCGAGCTTCTGCACGAAATCCTCGATGGACTTGAGCGCGCTGCTGTCGAAGCCGCCGCCACCGAAATGGACGATGCCGATCGACATACCGTTCGGCAGGCTCACCTTGACCTCGTCGTAGGGCGTGCCGCTCTCCAGCAGAGACGAGAACATCGAGGCGCCGTCTTGTGAACGTGCTGATTTCGACTGGCTGGTGGATGAAGGCGACCCCGCCGCGCTTCCACCGATGCTGCTCATGCTGCTGACGCTCATACCCGCACTCCACTGTCATTGCGAACGCACGCTTTGCGTGCAATGCGCATGCCAGATGAGAGCCTCATTGCCATCAAGGGCTTATCGCGAAATCCGGCCGGCATCCCCTTCACGCCGGCAACAATGTCCCGGCAGAAGCTGCCCATCTCCACGTTCGCCATTTCGTCGCAGGGCCTTGCGGCCTCGCCGGCATTGCCGCCTCGTGCATGATGCAACATGATGGGGTGCCGAAGACGATTTTTCTTCGAGGTGGGGGTCATTCGATGAACGAAGACGAGATTCGCAAATCCATCGCGGAGGTGAAGCAAGGCACGCTGTCGCGACGCTCGTTCATCCGGACCATGGCTGCGGCCGGGATCGCCGCGCCGGTCGCGAGCCAGATCCTGCTCTGGAACAACGTCGCGATGGCGGATGCCACGCTGCCATACAAGCCGACCAAGGCCGGCGGCGGCGGCCCGCTCAAGATCCTGCTGTGGCAGGCCCCCACCCTGCTCAATCCGCATTTCGCCATCGGCACCAAGGATCAGATCGCCTCGCGCATCTTCTTCGAGCCGCTGGCCGGCTGGGACAAGGACGGCAACCTCATCCCCTGCCTCGCCGCCGAGATTCCGACCAAGGCGAACGGGAGCCTCGCAGCCGACGGCATGAGCGTCATCTGGAAGCTGAAGCAGGGCGTGAAGTGGCATGACGGCAAGCCCTTCACCGCCGACGACGTTGTCTTCACCTGGGCTTATGCGGCGGACCTCGCGACCGCCGCCTACAGCACGGGATCCTACAAGGACATCACCGTCGAGAAGATCGACGACCACACGGTCAAGGTGCTGTTCAAGGCCCCGACGCCGTTCTGGGCCGACCCCTTCGTCGGCTCGGTCGGCCAGATCCTGCCGAGGCACCATTTCGGCGACTATGCCGGCGCGAAGTCGCGCGAGGCGCCGGGCAATCTCAAGCCGGTCGGCACCGGCCCGTACAAATTCGTCGAGTTCAAGCCGGGCGACCTGATCCGGGCCGAACGCAACCCCGACTATCACGTCAAGAACCAGCCGCATTTCGACACGCTCGAGGTCAAGGGCGGCGGCGACGCGGTCTCCGCGGCGCGCACGGTGCTCCAGACCGCCGAGTACGACTATGCCTGGAACCTGCTGGTGGAGGAGGAGGTCCTCAAGCGTATGGAGGCCAGCGGCAAAGGCAGGGTCGACATCACGCCGTCCGGCAACGTCGAGTTCATCATCCTCAACACGACGGACCCGTGGACCGAGGTCGACGGCGAGCGCTCCAGCGTCAAGACCAAGCACCCGACGCTGTCCGATCCGGTCGTCCGCCAGGCGTTCAACCTCCTGATCGATCGCGAGGCGATCCAGAAATTCATCTACGGCCGCGGCGGCATCGCTACGGCAAGCTTCGTCAACCAGCCCCAGCAATTCAAGTCGGGCAAGCTGACCTACGCGTTCGACGTCGACAAGGCGAACAAAATCCTCGACGAGGCCGGCTGGAAGCGGGGCGCGGACGGCATCCGCGAGAAGGACGGCAAGAAGCTCAAATACGTCTTCCAGACCTCGATCAACGCCCCGCGCCAGAAGACGCAGGCCATCATCAAGCAGGCCTGCCAGAAGGCCGGTATCGACATCGAGCTGAAGTCGGTGACCGCATCGGTGTTCTTCTCGTCTGACGTCGGCAATCCCGACACCTACTCGAAACTCTATTGCGACATGGAGATGTACAACACGACGCAGCCGCAGCCCGATCCGGAGCGGTTCTTGAACCAGTGCGTCTCCTGGGAGATCGCCAACAAGGAGAACAAGTGGCTCGGCCGCAACATCTCGCGCTGGTCCGATCCCGAGGCCGACAAGGCCTACAAGACCGCGCAGCAGGAGCTCGATCCGGTCAAGCGCGCCGCGCTCCTGATCAAGGTCAACGAGATCTTCTGCGAAGCCAATATTCTCGTGCCGCTGCTCTCCCGCAACATCGTCGGCGCCGGCGTCAATAGCCTCATGGCCGACATCTCGGGCTGGGACGTCACGACCTGGAATCTGGGGAGCTGGTATCGGGTTTGACAACCGGCGCGCGAGGACCCGGCTCCCTCAAAGCGCCGGGTCGCATGCCGTATCTGCGCATGATGGCTTTGCTCAGCGCGCCTTCGGACGCATAACCGACCTCGCCGGCGATCTTCGCGATCGGATCGGAGGTGCCGGCCAGCCGCTTGCGCGCGACCRTCAATCGCAGATCGGACAGGAACGTCATGGGCGCGACCCCCGCGCGCTTTTGAAAAGCGCGCACCAGCGTCGCGCGCGAGGCGATCGCCACCGCCGCCATGTCGTCGAGCGTCCAGTCCCGGGCGAGATCGTTGAGGATCGCCGACACCACACGGGCCGTCATGCGGTCGCGCAACAGCGACACCGTCCCGTTCCCGGAGGCATCGTCCGAAAGATGGTCGCGGAGCATCATCACGAACAACGCCCTCGCAAGGTCGGCCGCGACCACTTCCGATCCAACCCGTCCAGCGTCCAGCTCTTCGCGGATGTCGATCAGCAGGCGCCGAAACCGTTCCAGCAGCGGCTCCTCCGCCGTGCGCAGGATGATCTCGTCGGGAAGGGCCGCAATCAGCGGGTTTTCATCCGACGTTTCGAACAGGAAACGGCCGCACAGCAGTTCGGTATCGACCTCGGCCTCGACCGTTGCGCGCTGGCGGACGCCATTTCGGACGTCGGTCGTAACACGCCCGACGGCGCCGCCCGTCCGGCTGCGAACCGCGTGACTGTCGCCGTGCGGCAGCAAGAGGATATCTCCGGCTTCCAGCCGCCGCGGGCCCAGGCCCGGCCGCTCGACCACGCAAGCGCCGCGCGTAACCATGTGGAATTGCGCCCATCCCTTGCCGTTCGGCGCGTGTAGCGACTCCCAGCTGCCGCCGAACTTGCAGGAATCCTCGAATATTGGACGGATCCTGAACAGCGGCACCATCGCCTTCAACAATTCCGCCGCGTCCGCCTCCGACATCCCTCTCCCCTTGATCCGCCCGGACATGTCTCCGAGCCGCCCGGCCATTCCATGGAACAGCCAAGCGCATCTACCGTACGAGCGGGCCGTCCCGCGCATGAGTGGACCAGTACTCATGGCTTTTAACACATCCTAACGAGCAATCCTCACGGTGTTCGGTAATGTCACGGCATGAAGGCGGCAGGGATTTCCAAAAAACAGGTTCATCGAGGGGAGATCATATGACGTCCAAGACGCCAGTTGAGTTGTTGCCACGGCCTGCGAATGTGTCGCGCCGTGGCTTCGTGGGAGGCCTGTCGGCGGGCATCCTTGGCGCGGTGGCAACCGAGGCGGCGGGCGCCGAGACGCTCGCCGACGTCCCCGATCGCGGGCCCGGCGCCGATCTCAGCGCGCACAGCGAACGCTCCCGGTTTGCAAAACTCGATCGCATCCCCGAGGCCACGCCGGGCAAGCGCAACGTCGATCCCGGCGATGCCATCAATTCCAAGACGCCGCACCAGAAGCTCGTCGGCAACATCACGCCGACCGACCTGCATTACGAGCGCAGCCATTCCGGCGTGCCCGATATCGATCCCGCGCAGCACTGGCTGCTCATCCATGGCATGGTCCAGAAGCCGCTGGTGTTCAGCGTCGAGGATCTGAAGCGGATGCCGTCGGTGACGCGCGTGGCGTTCATCGAATGCACCGGCAACGGCTGGGAGAATTGGAAAAAGGCCGATCCTGACGTGACGGTGCAGAACACGCATGGCCTCGTCAGCACCAATGAATGGACCGGCGTTCCGCTCAAATTCCTGATCGACCTCGTCGCCAAGGACAAGGGCTCGAACTGGATGCTGGCGGAGGGCGGCGACGGCGCGGGCGTCGATCGCAGCATTCCCCTCACCGACGAGATCGTGAACGAGGCTTTCGTCGCCTACGGCCAGAACGGCGAACCGCTGCGGCCCGCGCACGGCTTTCCGATGCGGCTGGTGATGCCGGGCTTCGAAGGCAACCTCAACATCAAATGGCTGCGCCGCCTCAAGTTCGGCAGCGAGCCCTGGATGACGCGCTGGGAGACGGCGCGCTACACGCAGCTGYTGGCCAACGGCAAGGCGCGGCAGTTCCAGCTGCGGATGGAAACCAACTCCGTCATCACGCAACCATCGGGCATGATGCAGATCCAGCCGGGCTATAACCGCATCTCGGGTCTTGCCTGGAGCGGTCATGGCAAGATCGCCAAGGTCGAGATCTCCACTGACGGCGCCAAGACGTGGAAACCCGCGCAATTGAGCGAGCCGGTGCTGTCCAAGGCGCAGGTGCGCTTCCAGATGGATTGGGTCTGGGACGGCAAGCCGACAAAAATCGTGAGCCGCTCGACCGACGACCAGGGCAACGTTCAGCCGGACCGGCAGTCCTTCATCGCCGCGATGGGGACCAACGCGCTGTTTCACTACAACGCCCAGCAGACCTGGAGCATCGACGAGGCCGGGAGGGTCCGCAATGTCCTCGCATGACAAGCTGTTTCTCGCCGGCATCCTCGCCGCCGGCCTGCTCGCGGCGCCCGCGCTGGCGTTCGATTTCGGCCGTCCGGCGACGCCGCCGGAAATCAAGCTGTGGGACATCGACGTCGGCCCCGACGGCAAGGGCCTGCCCGACGGCAGCGGCACGGCGGTGCAGGGCAAGCAGATCTTTGCCGACAATTGCGCGGCCTGTCATGGCGACAACGGCCAGGGCGGCATCAAAGATCGTCTCGCCGGTGGACAGGGCACGCTCGCCTCCAACATGCCGGTCAAGACCGTCGGCAGCTTCTGGCCCTATGCGACGACCCTATTCGACTACATTCATCGCGCGATGCCGTATCCGACGCCGGGCTCGCTCAGCACCGACGAGACCTATGCCGTCACCGCCTACATATTGAGCCTCAACGGCATCGTTCCCGCCGATGGCAAGGTCGACAAGGAGTCCTTGCCGAAGATCAGGATGCCCAATCGCGACGGCTTCATTCCGGAGCCGGAATTCGACCCGGCGCGATTATTCCGCATGAAGTGAGCTGACATCATGAGGCTCATCTCACTGGTCGGGATCTTCGCGCTGGTCGCGACATGTTTCTGGGAGACACAGGCAATGGCTACAGACGGACTTATCACCATCAAGAGCAATTTTGGCCCGCAGGACACGATGACGCGGCTCGAGACCGAGGTGAAGGCCAAAGGCCTCACCGTGTTTGCCCATGTCGATCACGCCGCGGGCGCTGCCGCCGTCGGCATGACTCTGCGGCCGACTGATCTGCTCATCTTCGGCAACGCCAAGGGCGGCACGCCGTTGATGCAGCAGGCGCAGACCGCCGGCATCGACCTGCCGCTGAAGGCGCTGGTCTGGCAGGACGAGCAAGGCGCGACCTGGCTGTCGTACAACGATCCGGCCTATCTCGCCGGCCGTCACGGCGTCGGCGAGCCGGCCAAGACGGCCATCGGCGCGATGACCGCCGCACTGCATGCGATCGCGGCCAAGGCCACCGCACCGTAAGCGCGACGCGACGGCCGCGCGAGGAGAGGTTCATGAACGTGACCAGCGGGCAACCGGCGCCGCCCGAGGCGCAAGACAGCAAGCTCGCCAGATGGCTGGTCATCGCGGTGTTGTGCGCCATGCTCGTCGCCGCGAGTGTTCTCGGCTATCTCGGCTGGACCAGCACGGATACCAGCGTGCCGGCGTCCGGCTATGTCGCGCTGGTGCTCGGCGTGGTGTTCTCGCTGGTTGTCGGCGTCGGCCTGATGGCGCTGGTGTTCTACAGCAGCCGCAAAGGCTATGACGAGCCGGTGGTGCTGATCCCGGAGCCGGAGAGCGATCCGGACGATGGGCGGACGGACCCGCGCTAAGCCGCAACAAGGGGGTGACGGGGTGACGGGTGTTTTGCCCGACGAGCAATCCGAATAAGATGGCCGCCGGCACGTCGCGGAGTATTGAAAGTACCGCACCGCTTCGCGATTGCGACTGGGCCTGGCAACCGAATAGAGTGGGCCATCCCGTCACGAGAAAGGGAGTCAGGCATGGACGCGCCGAGCTCTGACAAGGACATTCAAAACACACCCGACGAGCCGGCTAACGAACAGGCGAAAACCACGCGCAACCCAACACGTACTCCTTCCATCATCGTCGGTGTCGTTGCGGCTGCCGTCGTCGCGCTTTCCGCCTTCTATCTCTTACGACCCGAACCATTGCTCGTTCAAGGCGAGGTCGATGCAACGCGGCTCGATATCGCGGCGCGCGTGGACGGACGGGTCGGCAAGATTCCCGTCGAACGCGGCCAGAACGTTGCTGCGGGCGCGGTGCTGGTCCAGATCGACAATCCGGAAACGCTGGCCAAGCACGAGCAGATGAAGGCGGCCAAGGCTGTCGCGGACGCCCAGCTCGCCAACGTTCTCGTCGGAACGCGGGTGGAAGTCATTGCCGCTCGGAAGGCGGAAATGGAGCGCGCCCAAGCGGCGCTGGTGCTGGCGCAAAAGACCTTTGACCGCACGCACACATTGACCGAGCAAGGCAACGCGCCGCAAGCGCGCCTCGATCAGGCAACCGATGCGCTGCATGAAAGCGAACGCGCGGTCGATCAGGCCAAATCGGCCTATGCGCAGGCGGTCAATGGCTACACCAAGGAGGAGCGGGCCATTGCCAATACCAATGTCGAAAAGGCCAGTGCCGATATCCAAAGTGTCCAGTCGATCATCGACCAGCTCGTGGTTTATGCGCCCGTAGCCTCGCAGATCTATCAGCGTAATGTGGAACCCGGCGAATACGTCTCGCCGGGCGTCCCGCTCGTCACCTTGATCAATCTCGCGGACCTCTGGGTGCATTTCGATCTGCGCGAGGATCTCGTCAAAGGCCTCAAGGTCGGCGATCGCTTCGATGTCCGCATTCCCGCCCTCGGCGACCGCTCGGTGACAGTCGAGGTCAAGCTCATCGCGACCAAGGGCGAATATGCAAGCTGGCGGGCCACGCGTGCTTCGGGTGATTTCGACCTGCGGACGTTTTCGATCCGTGCCTATCCGGTGCAACCCGTGCCCGAGCTGCGACCGGGAATGAGCGCCTATCTGGATTGGCGGTCACGGCCATGAGGCCGGCGCCCAAGCCCGGATTTCTGCTGGTCGCGCGGCGCGAGTGCCGCTGGCTGTTTCACGATCGCGTGGCGCTGCTCCTGATCTTCGGCGTGCCGCTGTTCGCGTTCGTGGTTCTCACCACGGTCTTTAGCCATCCGGTCATCCGCGGGCTCGGCGTGACTGTCGTCGACGAGGACAAGTCGGACGCGTCGCGCGCCCTGGTGGAATACATTGCGGCGTCGCCAAGCCTGAAGATCGTCGACCGCTCCGGCACGCTGTCCACGGCCGTGCAGGACATACGCTCCGGCAAGTCGATTTCGGCCGTCTACATCCCGCCGGATTTCGAGCGCGACCTGAAGGCCGCGCGCCGCCCGCAGATCGTCGGATTTTACAACCAGCAGTTTTTGACTCCCTCCGGCATCGCATCCTCGGGTCTGAGCGATTCACTTTCCGCCGCGGCAGCCGTGGCCGCTCCCGCCAGTCGCGCGGCACCTGCGCCAGCGTCCCTGGGAGCGCTCAAGGCGGAGACCATGGCGCTCGTCAATCCGCAGAAGAACTACGCGCAGTTCCTGCTGCGCGCGCTGCTACCGACCATCATCCATGTGGTGATTACCCTTGCCGCCGGCTATTCCGTTGGCTCCGAATTCCGCCGCCGCGACGCGCGGGCCTGGCTCGAAAGCGCCGGCGGTGATCCGCTTGTCGCGCTGGCCRGCAAGCTCGCGCCGCTGTTCTGCCTCTTCATTTTGATCATGCTGGCCGAACCGCTGTTCCTAGAGGGCGTGCTGGAGATTCCCTTCAAGGGCGACTTGCCGTTGATGATCGCTGCTGCGTCGCTGTTGATCATCGCCTATCTGTCGCTCGGCGCCCTGCTCCAGCTTCTGGTCGGCGATCTCGCCACCGGACTCGGGCTTGCGGGCCTCATTGCCTCGCCCGCATTCGGCTATGCCGGCGTCGGCTTTCCCACCATCGGCATGAACGCGTTTGCGCAAGTCTGGAGCGCGATCCTGCCGCTTCGCTGGTACATGGCCGTCCTGCTGGGACAAGCCGCGCGGGGRTTGCCGGTCGCGGATTCCGCCCTTCCCTTCGCGGCGCTTGCGGGCCTGGCGTTGCTCTTTGCCGGCCTGGCGTGGATGCGCATGGCGAACGTCACCCGCAAGGGATGGTTTGCAACAGCGCGGCCTGCCGAGCCACACGAGGTCATCTCCACACCGCGCGGCGTCGGCGGCGCCTTCGTGGCGGAGTGGCGGCGCGTGCTGGGAACGCGGGGCGCCTTCGCTCTGCTGTTTCTCGCTCCCCTGGTCTACGGCATCTACTATCCGCAGCCCTATCTGAACCAGATCCTTCGCAAGCTTCCGATTGCGGTCGTCGACAACGATCTCAGCAATCTCAGCCGGCAGATCGTCGAGACGCTGGACGCGAGCGGCGCATTAAGCGTGACGGTTCGCGCCCGAACGCTCGCCGAGGCGCGTAGCGCGATCGATCGCGGGCAGGCCTTTGCCGCCGTCGAGATTCCACCCGACACCGAACGCGACGTGCTCAAGGGCATCACCGCCCACATCCCCGTCTATGCGGACGCAACCTATCTGTTCATCTTCAGATCGAGCGCCAGCGGGGTCGCCACCGCCATCGGAACCTTGACGTCCGAGCTGGTTTCGCGCGGCGCGCGGTCGGATGGCAGCCTCGTCAAGGCAAAGCTGGCAAGCTCGAGCCCGGCCGACGTGCTGCTGCAGCCTATCTTCAACCCGGTGGGCGGCTATGCGAGCTACGTCGTTCCGGCGGCGTTCATCCTGATCCTGCAGCAGACCCTGCTGATCGGCGCCGCGATGCTGACCGGCACGGCGCTGGCGAGCGGAGGCGCAGCCTTTGCCGGCGTGCTCGGCCGCGGCATCGCGCATCTGACCGTCTACCTTCCTGCGCTCGCGCTCTACGTCATCGTGCTGCCCCGCATCTACGGCTTTTCCACGCTCGGCCATCTTCCGCAGATTCTCGCGCTCGCGAGTGTCTTCCTGCTGGCGACGAGTTTCATGGGTCAGGCTGTCGGGGCCTGGTTCACGCGACCGGAGAACGCAACCATCCTGCTGCTGGCGACGAGCCTGCCGCAGTTCTTCATGGCCGGCTTCGCATGGCCGCGCGAAGCGATTCCGGACGTGGCCCTTGCGTTCGGCCGGTTATTCCCGGCCGACTCCGCGATCGACGGCCTCGTGCGCGTCAACCAGCTCGGCGCCGGCATCTGGGAGGTTGCGCATGACTGGCTCGCATTGTGGTGCCTGGCGCTCGGCTACTTCGCGCTCGCGGTGATCTCGGCATTTGCCGTCAGGAGGAGACAGGGACATGCCCAACCTTAGACCTGCCGCCTTCGTCGCGATTCCGCTCGCGCTGGTCGCGGCGGGCGCGCTGCTCTATGTCATGCGCCACTCGGCACCGCAGGCAGCCATCGTCGGCGTCGTGCGCGCGACCGAGATCAGGGTCGAGCCGGAGGTCAACGGCCAGTTGGTCTCGATCGCGGTCGAGAAGGGTGCCTCTGTGAAAGCCGGCGACGTCGTGGCGCGGCTCTCGGCGGTGGAGTTGACGGCTCAGGCGGACCAGGCGCGTGCCGCGCTCGCGTCCGCCGTCGCAAGCCGCAACAACGTCTATGCCGGCGTGCGCCGCGAACAGGTCGACTCGCTGAAAGCCGCCATCGCCAAGGCCGGCGCCCGCCTCGACTATGTACAGGCCCAGCTCACCCGGACCAGCACGCTGGCGCGCCAGAGCTTCGAATCCCAACAGTCGCTTGACCAGGCCGAGAACGACGTTGCAAGCGCGCGTGCCGGCGTGGCGGAGGCCCAGGCCAATTATGATGCGGCGGTGGCGGGACCAACCCGGGAAGAGCGCGCGATCGCCGACGCGCAGGTGCAGGCCGCGGCCTCCGCGGTCACCGTGCTCGAGCGCCGCCTCGACAAGATGGTGTTGCGCGCGCCGGCCGACGGCGTGGTCAGCGTCATCGCCGCCGAGGTTGGCGAAAATGTTCGCGCGGGCCAACCGATCCTGATGGTCGAGGCGGCGGGCAGGCAATGGCTCTCGTTCAACGTGCGCGAGGATCATCTCGATCGTCTCGCGATGGGAGAGACAGCGAATGTGATGCGGAACGGCGCTAATGGCGCGACGAAGGCGGTCATCACTGAACTTCGACCGCTCGGCGTGTTTGCCACCTGGCAGGCCGAGCGGGTGATTGGCGATCATGACCGCAACACGCTTCGCCTGCGCCTCGACCCCAAGGGAGACAAGGGAGAGTTAGCAGGCCTTGAGCCGGGCATGACCGTCTGGATCGGCCCCTAAACCCCGGTGATTTGAGCTCGCGGAACCAAGCTGTTCCGACCGTCTGCAAAATGAAGCCCCAGCAGTCATTGAGACCACTGGGGTTTTTCAACAGCCTTGCGGAATTCGAATTCAGCCTAGCTGGTGACGGCGGCTTCGGGGTAGGGCGCCGTATTCTTCGCGCGGTTGTCGATGCTGAGAGCGCCCGCACCGAAAGCCGCGATCTGGAGCAGTCCGCCCGCCATCATCACGTTCTTCAGGAAGTGAATCACCCCGATGTCCATAGCTGCGGCCCGTGTGGATGGCCGAAGATACTAGCCCGCGCCGCCCAATTCCCTGATGCTGCGCCGCACTACTGCGCGCCTAGCCCGGATTTTCGAATAGATCGAGCCGCGGCCCAGCGGAACTTCGATCGCTACCTTTGCTAGAACCATTCAAAATGTATAGGCTGATCTGGCCAACGGGCTTGAGAGAAAGGCCCGGGACGTTCGGGACGTGGAACGCTGAAGGGGTTGCTTGATCGGAAGGCGCGGTCGTCTTCACGGCGGGTGCGACGGATATGGAATCCGATTCAGACGGCCGTCACGGCGGCCTGGAAGGGTCTTACCGTCGGACTTTACGTGAGCGAACCGGCAGTTGCGCCAGGCACTCCCCCGCATTCAGGTGAATGATCGCAGGGTCCGTCATGAGCGGTCCAGCACCTTTCACGTCGGAGGAGCCGGGATGGACCAACGAGAAGTGCTGGCGGCGTGGGAAAAGTTCGTCGAGCGCGGAGCGTTGTCATCCGACTTGAGATCATCGGTCGCAGCGTCGTGGCAGCGATCCAGGAACCATCACGTCACCGTCGACCGTGCGCGAGCGCCGCTCGTCGCGGACGCCGAGTTGTTTCGTCATCGCTCCAAATACGCGTCGCTCCGTCATGCCGCCCGCTGCGCTCTCGAGAACTCAAAAACATTTCTGCGCGATGCAAACTCAATCATGATCCTCACCGATCCGAGTGGGCTGATCATCGATACGCAGGGCGACGACAGGGTCATCGACGCCGGCCGCGCAGTCCATCTCGAACACGGAGGTCGCTGGAGCGAGGCCGACATCGGCACCAACGCGATTGGCGCTGCGATAGCGGAGTCGAAACCTGTCCAAATTCACGGTACAGAGCATTTCTGCTCGGAGGTTCAGCGGTGGACTTGCGCTGCCGTCCCGGTTCATGACCCGACCGATGGCGAACTGCTTGGCGTGGTCGACATCTCGGGTCCTGCAAGCACCTTCAATCCGCAGAGCCTGGCTTTGGCCGTCGCGGTCGGCCATCACGTGGAAAGCGTTCTGGCCCAATCGGTCCGACAGGAACACGAGGAGTTGCTGTGCCGCTTTCTCGGCAGGAGATCGCAATGGGCGAACGATGAATGCATCGTGCTCGATCGYCGTGGCATGATCCTCCACGCCACCGAGCGTGCTCTGAACGCACTCCAGCATGATCGCCACGGCATTCACAACGACGCGCCAACCCGCTTTTTGAAGACGGTTCCCTTCGATGAGTGGCCGAGCAGGTTGAAAGAGCTGCTTCCCAACGCGAGCTTCAACTTCGTCGAGAACGAACGCTCCGGCATCGGCGCCATCGTGGTGCTGCATGCGCGACGACGCCAGTTGATCACGCATCGCGACGTCCAGAAATCGAGATCCGAATCTGACGGTCGCGAGACCGCGGGCTCATCATCTGCCCGAAAGGATTCAAAGCCGGAACCACGGTCTCTTCAGAGCATGGCCGCCGGCTTCGTTGCGGACGACCCCGCGGTCCGAGCCATCGTCCGTCAAGTCGAGACCGCGGCAGCACGCAAGATGCCCATCCTCATCCGAGGCGAGACCGGAACCGGCAAGGAACAGCTTGCCCGCCACGCCCATATGGCGAGTGGGCGGACCGGCTCGTTCGTTCCAGTGAATTGCGCCGCCCTGCCGGAAAGCCTGATCGAGAGCGAGCTGTTTGGCTATGCCGCCGGAGCATTCACCGGGGCGCGGCGCGGCGGCGCGATTGGACTGGTCAAGGAGGCCGACGGCGGCACGCTGTTCCTTGACGAGATCGGCGACATGCCCGTCGCGCTGCAGGCGGTGCTTCTGCGCCTGCTTGACGACTGGACCGTGCGCCCCGTCGGCGGCGTCAGATCGAAGGTCGATGTCTTTCTCATCTCCGCGACCAACGCCAGGTTGGACAAGGCCATCGCCGAAGCCCGGTTCCGATCCGACCTGCTCTATCGTCTCAATACGCTCGAGGTCAACCTGCCACCGCTCCGGGATCGCAACGACTTTGACGCCATCGTTCGCCATCTGCTCAATGCGATCGACCCGAATTGCGAGATCACGCGGACGGACATTGCGCATCTCGCCGCACGTCCATGGCCTGGCAACGTCCGCGAGCTCCGCAACGTTCTGGCGCGATTCACCCTTGCCGCTGCGGGCGGCTCTATCAACGAAGCCAGCGCGGAGAGCATCGTTCAACACCCTGGAACGGAGTCCGGATCGCTCCACGACATCCACCGCGCGCGAATCCTCGTTGTGTATGCCGAGACCGCCGGAAACGTCAGCGAAACCGCGCGGCGCCTCGGCGTCTCAAGAAACACCATCTATCGCGCACTGGGGCAGAAGAAGCCCGAGTGATGCCATAGTGCCTCGAAGCGCCTATGCTGCGAGTATCGCAGCATGCCCAGTTATGGACAGAGCGCCGGTCGCTTCGAACCGATGATTGTTCCGTTCAAAGCAGCTCGGCACCACCACCTCGGGCCGGGCCGGCGGTCGGATCGTAGTCGTCTGGCTTCTTGGCGATCAAGGTCTGAGTCGTCAGGATCAGTCCGGCCACCGATGCCGCATTGCGAACCGCGCTGTAGCAAACCTTGACCGGGTCGATGATGCCAGCTTCGACAAGATCGACCGCCGAACCATTGCGCACGTCGAGCCCGTGGCCATTCGTGGCCTTGGCAATTCTCGCAACTTCCGCCTCTCCGTTCAGGCCGGCATTGGCGGCAATGTAGAAAAGCGGCCGGCTGAGCGCGCGTTGCAGCAGCTCGGCGCCCTGCCTGGCGCCTCCGTCCAGACGACTGATCAATTCGTCGAGCCTTGCAGCGATCCTGAGCAAAGCCACTCCCCCGCCCGGCACAATGCCTTCTTCGATCGCGGCGCGGGTCGCGTTGATCGCATCCTCGATCAACTGGGTCCGGCGTTTTTGCTCGACCGGCGTCGCGCCGCCGGCAAGAATCATCGCTGTGCCGCCGGACAGTTTTGCGATGCGCTCCTGGAACTTGTCCCGCTCAATATTTTCGGGAGCGGCATCGTATTGTCGCAACACCTGCTCGCGTCGCGCCGCGATGGCCTTCTGATCGCCACCTCCCGCCGTGATCAGGGTCTTCGAGGCGGAAATGCGCACTTGGCGCGCGGACCCGAGGTCGTGCAGCTCCACCTTCTCGAGCCTTCCGCCTAGATCGGCCGAGATAACGCGCCCTCCGGTCGCGATCGCGATATCCTCGAGCATCGCCTTGCGCCAATGGCCGAACTCCGGCGGGTGAATCGCGGCAACCTTGAAATTGGATTTCTCCCGACGCGCCAGCAATTGCATGATGACAGATGGCGCCACTTCCTCGGCGATGATCAGCAAAGGTCGCCCGCTCTTTTCGATGAGCGAGATCACACCAGCCAGTTGCTCCCCGGTCTGGATCTTGAGATCGGTCATGACGATGAACGGACTGTCGAGAACCACCTGCATTTTCTCGACATCGGTGACCATATGATGTGAAAGATAGCCGCGATCGAAGGCCATGCCTTCAACGATTTCCAGCGTCGTCTCGACCGTGTTGCCAAATTCCACCGCGACGATTCCGTGATTGCCGGCGCGCTCGAAGGCTTCGCCGACCATATCGCCAAGCCCTGTGTCGTTGGCGGCAATGCTCGCAACAGCCCGCAGGCCAGCAGACCCCTGCAGCGGTCGCGCCGACCGTCGTAACGCCGTGATGGTCTCACTAACCGCCAGCTCCAGCCCTTGAACCAGCTCGACCGGATTGGCGCCGGCTGCTAAACATTTCAGGCCTTCCTGCACAAGAACATCGGCCAGCACGGTGGCCGTGGTGGTGCCGTCCCCCGCCACCTCATTGGTTCGCGCTGAAACCTCACGCAACACCTGCGCGCCCATATTCTCAAACGGGCATTCAAGTTCGATTTCGCTGGCAATGCTGACGCCATCGCGCGATACGATCGGTGTGCCGATCGGTCGGTCCATGATCGCGTTCATGCCCCTCGGACCCAGCGTTCCGCGTACCGCCTTGGCGAGCTTGGCGACGCCCCGGCCCAGCGCGGCCCGCGCAGCTTCATCGTGCAACATGATCTTCGGCATTCTATATCCCCGACTTTGCCTTGAGGTCGTCTGGTCTGGACTTGTTATCGATGCTGCGCACCCGCATCACGGCACCTGTTACGTGCCCGGCGACGCCGGCATCGTCCTCGATTTCGGTACGAACGGTGTATCGAGGTCGAACCGCGCGGCAAGCAGGCCGCGGCACAGTGCGCCGTTGAATTCAGCATTGATGCCCACGCGCCGTAGATTCGACAGGTATGCGGCAAGGCCGTCGGCTTTCAGCCGCGCTCCGTTCGCATCGACAAAGGCTGGTTCACCACCGCTTGCCGGACCTACGACGGCACGTCGCTCGAGATAGCGCTGAATCAGCGTCTCACCTGCATCGTCGAGCGGCAGGCAACCGAGCTCCGTCAACGTCAGGCTCACGATCTCTGCCGGCGATTGCCCCAGCGCGATGAGGTGACTGAGTAGCGCAACCTGCCGGCGCTGGAACGCCTTGACGAGGAATGTCTGACGCAGATAATCGAGGCTGCCATCGGCCTCGGCGCCGAACGTTTCCTGGAACGAGCGCCCCTGCGCGAGGCCCGCATTGATCTTGTCGGCATACATGTGCTCACCCAAGACCACGCTGACGCCCTTGACCCAGTCCAACGCGCTGATGGACCGGCGCATGTCGTCCGCCATCAGGAACGAAAAATTGGCAGCGCACCAATAGGTCGGCAAGCGGAACTCGATGTGGACCCGATCCTTCGCGTCGACATCGGCCCTGGTCACGAAATTCAGGTCGATGACGGACTCGTCGAGTTCCGGGTCCATCACGTCTCGCAGGCAGGCCCATATCTGCGCCTGCCTGTCATCTGACGAATGGCTTCTCGGCCACTCCCTCCCCTCAACGCCACGCTTCATGGCCATCACCTCGGCGCGTGAACGGCTTCGGGCAAGTGGGCATAACCGCCGCCCGCCTGGATCTTCTTCTTTTGCGCTTCGACATCGATGCCGTAGATGCGCGCGGCATTGAGACCGAGGATCTTGATTTTCGTTTCCATCGACAGCACCGAACCGGTCTCCTTGGTGACGTCGGCCGGAATTTCAAATGCCATGAACTTGTCGATCAGCCATTTCGGCGTCCAGATGCCATAATCGCTACCGTAAAGGATCTTGTCCGGTCCGACCCAGAATAGCAGTTCGGAAATGACGTGGGCGAAGTACCCCGGCCGCGAATGGATGAAGGGCAACGCCACCGCGAGGCCGGCATAGACATTGGTTTCCTGGGTCGCGATCCAGCAGAAGTCGTCAAGGCGCGGCAAGCCACAATGCTCGACGATGAAGTTCAAATCCTGGAACGAGGTGGCGACGTCATCGATATCGGCGACATCGAACGCGTCCCGGTTCAGCGGGATGATCGTTGGCCCCTTGTGGACGTGGATGTTCTTGATCCCGAGCTTCTGCGCCGCCTCGAGATACTGGTAGGACGCCTTGTCGGTGAGCTTGTAGCCCTTCGACTCGCCACGCCATTCGGCGGTGTAAAGCTTGACTCCCTTCAGCTTGTGCTTCTCGGCGAGCGCATGAAGGTCTTCGATGCCCTTGGTACCGTCACGCGGATCAAAGGCGCCGTTCAGGATGAAGCGGTCCGGGTGGCTCTTCTTCATCGCCGAGTTTCGTTCGGTGGTGTTGAAGCCGTTCTTGTAGAAGTCGGTGAGATAGGTCGGCTGCAGGATCGCCATGTCGTCGTAACCGGTGACGAACAGGTCGTCGAACATCGTCTTGGCGTCGTACTTCTCGAACTTCTCCTTCTCCCATTTCTCCGACGGCGGGCTCAGATTCGAGTGATAGGCGTAGAAGCAGTCGATGAACTGCTTGCCATGGATGTTCTTCTGGTTGGCCGGGCTGCCATCCCAGAAATGCGTATGCCCATCGATGACAAAAATCTCTTCACCCTTGGCCGTCCTGTACATGGCGTTACTCCCGCTCCGCTGGATATTGCGTGTTGTTGTGAGGCGCGATTGATGTCGTCGAAAGGAGCCCGGCCGGCTCTGGTGCCGGCCAGGCTGGTTCGCTGGCGATCATTAAACGATGTATTTCATCATCTCGTTCATGTCGCCGAACAGCATGACGGTGTTGTCATCCGTCATGACCATGCGGCCGTAATGCGTCGAGGTTGAAATCTCGAAGAGATGCGGGGTCATGACGCGGCCCAACTCCTCGGAAATCTCATCCATCTTGAATTCCATCTTGCCGTCGCCATCGATACGGATCATCGCCGGCATGTAGGTCACCTTGATGTGTTCATGACGGCTCATGACTTCGGCGATAGCGCGCGCCTCGACGCTATCGTTCATTGTCACTCCGCATTGATGCGACACCGTGTCCTCGAACGTGATGTCTTTCATCGATTTGAAGATGTTGTCATTCTCGTGCAGCATGTCGGTCTCCAGAAGGATTGAGTGTGAGGGCGTGAAGCGATGCCGATTACGACGCCAGTCCGGCCGGAACCGTCAGGCCAAGCTCGGTGGCGATACCCCTGATACGATTCTTCGCGCGTGCCATGGCATCGGCGAAAGCCGCGACCTTGACCCGAGGCTGCGACCAGATGGGCTGCAAATGATTGGCGGCATCGAGCGCGAGATCGGCATGATTGGCCAACCATTTGTTGAACAACGCAAGGTTCTGCGCCCCGAAGGTCGGATCAGTGCCGAGGATGTGGAACAGCTCGACGGTGTTGGCGAGATTGCGCTCATAGTCGGCCTCCGCAGCGGAGACGACAGCCGGAGTGATGAAGTCGTTCTGCGCAGACGCCGCCTGCATCAGGAAGCCTGAGCGGAAGAGTTCGCCGACCAGCGGCTCGAACACCGCATTGGTCGCAAAATATTGCTCGAGATAGTCGTTTGAACCCATCACTGATTCGACCGACTTGCGCACGCCTTGCCAGATCGGATCTTCCAGCCAGTGCTTCTTGCCGGCGGCAATGTCGAAGCCTGGAAGGTCGAGGCCGATTTCGCTCAGATAAAGAGTGATGTCCTGCGCGAAGCGAAGCTTGTAGGACGAGTTGGTCAAGATCGCATTGTTGACCATCTGCGTGTAGCCGTAACGTTGCGCCTGCATCGTCGAGGTGCCGAGACCGAACTCGGCATGCTTGTAGGCTCCGAGATGGTTCTGCAATATCTTCACCCAGGCGGGATCGAAGCGGGTCGGCGCGCCCGATTTCCGGCCATTCTCGATGGTGTTCTGCACCATGCCGCAGATCGTCGACTGACGCTGGTAATGGGTACGCTCCCACTCCTGGTCGACAGCACGGAATTTGTGCCAGTTCGAGCTTTTTGCCGCCGTCCAGTCCTTAGAATAGGTCGGCGTTCCGTCAGGGAACGAGATGATCCAGTCCTGCAGCAGATATCGCTCGGGATCGGGTTGAACATCGACCGTCATGTCTTCGTAATGGGTCGCCTTGCGCCCCTTCGGTTCGAAGTAGTTGTACTTGCGGCTGTCGGAGCCCGGGAAAACCGCTGCCCCCGCGGCTCCGGATTTGACGATTGCCGCAGGCTTGGTCGCTGCTGCTCTGCTCGTTTGCGCGCTCATTGCTTACTCCCTTTCTGCCATTCTGTTCTGCGACGAACCTTGAACGCCGTCATCGCACCGCCGGCGTAAACTTGTCGAAAAAGATGTGGTCCGGCTCGACGCCGTTCATTTGCAGCACGGGCAATACGGCGTCGATCATCGGCGTCGGCCCGCACGCGTAGGCGTCGATGGCGCCGCTCAGCTTCTCCTCGCGTAGATGGCGCAGCACGACCTCGTGGATCAGTCCGGTCTCGCCGTCCCAACCGTCACCCGTCTCCACATGCGACAGTGCCGGCACGAATTTGAAATCGTTCAGCCGCGCCGCGATGGCCGCGAGCTCGTCGAGGTAGAACAAGTCGGCGCGGGTACGCGCTCCGTAGAAAAACCGGACCGGTCTCTGCTCGCCGCTCCCGATGTGAT
Source organism: Bradyrhizobium sp. 2TAF36 (assembly GCF_052114925.1). Taxonomy (NCBI): domain Bacteria; kingdom Pseudomonadati; phylum Pseudomonadota; class Alphaproteobacteria; order Hyphomicrobiales; family Nitrobacteraceae; genus Bradyrhizobium; species Bradyrhizobium sp. 2TAF36. The sequence continues at coordinate 43,246 of NZ_JBFRFR010000006.1, forward strand.
CGGCCAGGATCGACCACAGCGGCGACATGCCCGAGCCGCCGCCGATCAGCAGCATCGGCCCCGGACGTTCTTCCCGCCGGAAGCAGGTGCCATACGGCCCCTTGGCGATCACGGCGTCGCCGACGGCCAATTTCCCATCGAGCTGGGACGAGAATGCCCCGTTCGGATATTTCTTGATGATGAAGCGGAGATTAGTGCCCTCTCCGGGCGGGTTCGCCATCGAAAAGGCGCGGGTGATGGTGCCATCCTGAAGCGTCAGATCGACGTACTGGCCGGCCCAGAACTTCATCGGCCTCTCGATCTCGATCTCCAGCAATCTGATGTCTGACGTCAGCGCGCTAATCCCTGCCACGTGGCCGGAAAATGCCTTCACCGCGATCGAACGGCTGAGCAGGTCTTCGTCATAGTTGAGTAATTCAACACCGATGTCGCTGTAGACATGCGTCCGGCACAGCAGGACGTGGCCGGTCTCGCTCTCGTAATCCGGCAGAGCGAAGGTCGAGTATTTCAGAAGCTCGATGTCCCCCTCGATCAGCTTTGATTTGCAGCTGCCGCACTGACCTTCCTTGCAGCCATGCATCAGCGATATGCCCTGACGAAATGCGGCATCGAGGACGGTCTCGCCCTCTTCCACTTCCATCTCGATACCCACTGGTTCGAAACGAACCTTGTGAACCCGCACGTCCGTCATTATCCCGGCCCTGTCGTCGTGGCAGTTGTACAGAACGATCGGCAAACCGTTGCCGGTCCCGGCAAGAGGGGCCGCCGAAAGCGGCCCCTCCCCCTCATCATCTCTTTAGTGGCAGGGATTGATCTTGAAGCCCTTTCGGTATTCGGCCGTCGCCACCTCGCGCTCGATCGGCGAAAGCGCTCTGAAGCCACGCAACGGACTGCCAAGCGTGTGTCCGCGCACGTGATCGAGCGTCCACATGTCCTTGGAGTCGAAGCGCAGATGGGGTTGCGCGATCATGGTCTTGCCGTCGGGCCGGACAAAACCGAGATCCTTGATCGCGTCGGCGACGTCCCAGCCGTGATAGCAGTCCTCCCATTCACGGCGACCACTGAAGCGGCCCATTGCCGGCGTCGCGCGGCCCTCGTATTCCGCGGCGAACGCCACCTTGTGGGTCCAACGGCAACCTTCGGAGCAGTAAGTGTAGATCTTGCCGTCGACCTCGTCGCAGACGAAGTCCTCGCGGATCAGGCAAGGGACCATACAGCTCCAGCAACGATGCGGGTATGAATAGCCCACCTCGCTGTTGAAGAGGATGTTGGTCTCGCCGGGCACGCTGAGCTTGGCGTGCCATTTCCAGAAATCGCCGAATTCGGCGTACCAACCCGGATATTTGTGCTCGAACCACTCGAAATCACGCTCGGTCTGGGCCTCGATACGCCAGAAGTTCACCGACCATCCGACCGTGAAGAACTGCGCGGTCTTGTGGACATAGTTCTTCTTGACGATCCGATCCCAGGCGGCGGCGACGTCATCGTGATGGATCTTGATGCCGTACTTCTCGAGCGGCAACATGTAGGTCCGGTAATAGTCTTCGTAGATCCAGCGATGCCAGAGCTCGGCGTAGGACTCCTTGTTCTTGTCGCGGTTGGTCGTGCCGTACTCGATGAACGTCCCGATCGCGGCATCGACAATCGCGTGATTCTGCCAGAAGGCGTATTTCAGATCGCGCTCCAGCAACTGGTGGTTCGACGGATCGTTGATCATCGCCATCAGCATCGAGTGACCGTTGCCGATATGACGGGATTCGTCCGACTGGACCGACAGGAACACGGTCGGCAATGCATAGTCGCCATTGCGCGCCGCCTCCGACGGCATCGCCACGAACAGGGTATTGGTGAAGGCGGTTTCCGCGACGACCGTCAGATAGACGTTGGCCGCGGTGATTGCGTCACCGGTCAGGAAGCCCTCGGCGAACTGGCGGCCGATCGTGGTCGCATAGCATTTGCCGAACGCGGCTTCCGTGATATCGAACCCGGCTGGATCGATGTAATTCTCCATGTACCACTTCTTGAGGTTCATCTGGATCGTCGAGTGCCGGAACTCGTCGACCATCTGCATGGTGAAGCCGGTGCGCAATTCCTCGCCGGGCGCCAACCGCCCGACCATCGCCATCGAACGCGCCGCCGAGATCTCCGGGAACGGGATGATCGCCAGGAACAGCTTCATCCACTCGACCCATCGCGGCTCGACATTGCGGAACATGTCGCCGCGCAACGCCGCATCCAGCGCGCCATAGACGCGGTTGTCTTTCTCTTCCTGCATCGGGAAATATGACCGCAGGACCTGCTTCATCGGGTCGCGCGGTGTCTTCGAGATCTTGTAGTCGGTCGGGAAAGTCATCGCCTCCTGCACGTAGCTTGGCGTCCAACCAAGGTCCGCGACGCGGTTGGCCGCTTCAGCGATGCTGATCCCCTTCTGCGCGGTGATCTTGTTCAGTGTCAGACTTGCAGACATTTCCAGCTCCTTTGAACGTTGCGTTATCTTCAGCATTTTCGCTTCGGTTCCGGGTCAAACCCCTGGATCGCTTTGTTGAAATTCTCCGCCGCAAAACACACTTTGAGTCCGTTAAATCGATTGATTGATCTGCTGACTCGTCGCTTCACGTCAGCCCGGTTTCTCGGCGCTGACGGTCTCGTCACCTCCGTTGGCTCGTTTGATGAGAGGTTTGCCTTCGGCAACGAATTTCGCCGAGAGGACCAGCGCACCAGTAGCGAAATCCCTGCCGTGCGCGGCGATCATGGCCTCCGCTCTCCGCCAGCTGAATGAAGAAGGCGTCTTTCGACCCGGCTTCCTCGCTCATGTCCGGTTGCGGAGACGGCATTTGTGCCTGTTGCTTTGATGCAATCATGGTTGCGTTGCTCCTGCTCATCATGCGTGCCCCCAACGGTGGTGGTCGCCGGACGAAGGACCGTTGTCGATCTCCAGCAGGGACGTGTCGAGCCATTCACGCTCGGCCACCAGGCGTCGATGCTCCTCCCGGAGCATCTCCAGGCGCGCGACCGCTCGCTCCAGTTCAGCATGCGCGTCGCTTCCGGCGTCGGCGCGCGCCGCGCTACGCACGGCGCACGCGAGTTCGATTTCGGCTCCGCCGCGCGCGTACTCATTCTTGATTTGCATCTCGTTGTTATCGACCATCTCGTCGATCAGCCTGTCCCGGGCAATCATCCGATCGCGGGCGCGCTGCAATTCAGCGGCTTCCTCGGCGGTGATCGGTGGCCGGCATCGGCTGTCCTTTGTCACTCGCACCACTCTCGTTCGATGATCTGGACCGAGGCTTTGCATGTCGCGGCACATGCCCTAAGGGATCAGGACCGCGCGGCCATGAATGCGGCCATGATGCAGATCGTGAAGCGCGTCATTGGCCTGGCTCAGCCTGTATTCCTTGGTGTGGAGTTCGACGAGGCCGCGATCCGCGAGCGCCATCAGCTCCACCAGCTCGGCGTATGTGCCGACCAGGTTGCCGACGATGGTCTTTTCCGATGTGATCATGTCGATGGTCGGGATATCGATCTTCCCACCATACCCGACGATGTAGTAGTAGCCGGCGTTCGCTGTCATCGACAGGCCCTTGGCGATAGCGTCACCCTCGCCAACAAAATCGATCACGGCCTCCGCGCCGCGCCCGTCGGTCAGCGCCAGCACCGCCTCGACTTCGTTGCCGTCTGCCTTCACGACATGATGTGCACCGCACTTCTTGGCGAGTTCGAGAGACTGTTCGGCGCGATCGACCACGATGATTTCTGCCGCGCAGAGCGCTGCGAGAACCTGGACGCCGATATGGCCCAGCCCACCGGCGCCGATCACCACGACATGTTCGCCGGGTAACAGATGACGGGATGCCTTCTTCGCGGCGCGATAAGCCGTCAGCCCGGCATCGGTGTAGGGAGCAACATCCTTCGGTGCGAGCGACTTCGGCAGCTTGATCAGGGAGCGCTGCCCCGTCAGCAGATACTGCGCATAGCCGCCATTGGCATTGATGCCGGGAAACGAGCTGTCCAGCGCATGCATGTCGTCGCCGCGCCGGCACGCGAGACAATGCCCGCTGGTCACCAGCGGATGACAAATTACGCTGTCGCCAACCTTGATCCCTTCGACACCCGGGCCGATCGCTTCGACCCAGCCGGCGTTCTCGTGGCCCATGATGTATGGAAGCTTGACGTCGACCTTGCTGCGCCAGATGCCCTCAACGATGTGCAGATCGGTGCGACAGACGCCGGCACCACCGATGCGCACGATCACGTCCATCGGGCGCGAGATCTTCGGGTCAGTTACGTCATCGAACTTGACGAACTCCTTCGCCGTCAGCTTCTCGTCGAACTCATGAAGCACCGCCGCTTTCATTAAACGCCTCCCCGGCAAAATTATTATTCTGTCGATCTGACGCGATCGCCAGCTTGCTGAAAGGTTGAGCAAGGGCTGTGCCAAGCGCACAACGGCCTGATCTTTCTATTGTTCTTGCGATCTCGGGAGTGCTCGCGCCGATCCGCCTCGGAGCAGACTTTGCGCGCGACTGTTCCGAGACGGAACAGTTCGACGGCAGCAACAGCGGGTGAGCAGAAATTTGGATTTTTGATTGTTTGATCTATGATCGTGAGAACCGCGTCACACGCGAGAACGACCCGAACCGGGCTACGACCAAGAGGAAATCGCCAAGCAGCGACTCCCGGAGGAGCTATGATGCTGACCGCCAGCCGACGCATGGATAATGCTTGGATGACGCTCGATCAGCGCGGCGCGCCGCCGGCAGAGCTGCTATCGGCCGATATCTACGACAGCTGGATGCGCTGCATTTCGCTTGGTCTCGATACATTGCGCCCTCCTTCGCCCGAGTTCGTGAGCACCGCCGTTTTGCGCCAGGAGCAGCAGCGCTGCTCACTGATTCGCGGCCTGGCGCTCGCGGAGATGCACACGCTGCATCAGCAGATTGCCGGCTCCAATTTCATGATCGCCTTTGCAAATGCCAACGGCCTGCTGCTCGACATCATCTCGGACTCGAGCTTCAGTGATGCCTCGAACGCAGCGAGCATTCGGCCCGGCACTATCTGGACTGAAGCCATTTGCGGCACCAACGGCCTCGGCACCGCCGCGTATCTCAAGCGGGCCATCGTCGTTCACGGGGGCGAGCACTTTTTCTCGCGCTACCACAATCTTACTTGCATCGCGGCGCCAATCTTCGCGCCCGATGGCGAACTGGCCGGAATACTGGATGCGTCATCGGATTGCATGTCGAGGCAGGCGCATACCCAGGCGCTCGTCGCGATGGCGGCAACCCAGATCGAGAATGGTCTGTTCCGCGAACATCACCGCGGAAACATCCTGATCGCTTTCCATAGCCGCGGCGAATATCTCCATACGTTGAGCGCGGGCCTGCTGGCCGTCGACAACGAGGGCAGGATCCTTGCAGCCAACAGGGCCGCAAGCGTCCTGCTGCATGGCCTGCCAGCCTTGCCGGGTCGTCGCTTCGCCGACGTCTTTCGTACGAAATTCAACGCCTTTGTCGATGAAGGCCGGCGCAAGGAACGCCAGCGCCTCGAGGACGAGGTCGGTAGCCAGTTCGTCGCAACAATCGAGAACGCGCGCCAGTCCTCGATGATGCAAGCCATCTCGCGGCCTCGGCCGTCGACGCCCAAGGACGTTCCCACCCAGTTCGTCTCCGCCGATCCGGCGATCGCTTCCGTTGTCCAACGGGTGGGAGTCGCGGCGGTCCGCAAGATGCCGATCCTGATCCGAGGCGAAACCGGCACCGGCAAGGAGCAACTCGCCCGCCATGCTCATACCGCCAGTGGACGGGCCGGCGCTTTCGTCCCGGTGAATTGCGCAGCGCTCCCTGACAGTCTGATCGAGGCGGAGCTGTTCGGCTATGCCGAAGGCGCTTTCACGGGAGCAAAAAAGGGCGGCGCGGCGGGACTGTTCAAGGAAGCGGACGGCGGAACGCTCTTCCTCGACGAGATCGGCGACATGCCGGTGACGTTGCAGGCCGTGCTGCTGCGCTTTCTGGACGATTGGACTGTCCGGCCGGTCGGTGGCACCAAACGTCAGGTCGACGTTCTCCTGGTGTCTGCCACCAATGCCAATCTCGACGACTCGATTGCGAAGGGCCGGTTCCGATCCGATTTGCTGTTTCGTCTCAACACGCTGGAGGTGACGTTACCGCCTTTGCGCGAGCGTTCCGATTTCGCCGAGATCGCGCGCTATTTGATCCACAAGATCGATCCCTTGATGGATTTGACCGCAGGGGCGATTGATCGTTTGGCCGAACTCGATTGGGATGGAAACATCCGCGAACTGCGCAACGTGCTTTCCCGATTGTCGCTTGCCGAGCCGGGAGATCTGATCGACGAGACATCGGTCGAGTCCGTACTTGCACATTCAGGCGGCGAGCGCCTGACCGGCAAGGCGGTGGGTGGTGGGCTCAAGGCCAATCTGCATGAGATTCAGCGCTCGCATGTGCTGACCGCGTATGCGGAAACGGGCAACAACATCAGCAAGACCGCGCGCCGCCTGGGCGTGTCGCGCAATACGATCTATCGTGCCCTGCGCGGCAACAAGGATTAGCACAATCGTGGCGAAGGCTCTGCGGCGACAGCGCGATCCGGCTGTAACTGGAGGCGCTGAAGTCCAACCCCTCGTCGGGTTCAATTGGGAGTGTCGCCATGTTTGAACCGGAAAACGGTCTCGAAGCCCTGATGCAGGCTGCCGCAAGGGACGCCAGCATCGTTCCAGCATTCTATCGCGCGTTGCTCGCGACGGAGATCTACATTCTGACGCCGGAAGCGCCGATGAAACCTGGACGCCGTCGCTCGCTCAAATTTCAGGAGGAGATCAACGTTGCAACGGTCGACTTCCAGAACATGAAATGGCACCCCACCTTCACCTCAAAGAAGCGCATCTACGACTATATAAAGCAGCCTGAGGTGTGCCTTGGCGCCGCTGCGCGCAATCTGTTCGAAATGTTGCCTGACTCTAATTTCTGGCTCAATCCGTTGTCCGAATGTCAGAAGCCGCTGCCCGCCGCCGAGATCGCTCTCCTCATGAGTGGCGAGATCTTTGACATGCCGATTAAGTCCGCGCGATAGACGCAGACTTCCTGCCAGATGCTGTCGGCCAAGCGAAATTATTTCGAAAACGGCGCAGCGACATCAGTTCACTAGACCATCTGCCTGATTTCCTGAAGTGTGCCCGCAAAGGCTCGTGGCGAGCCGGACGGATGGGAATTCGCCAGGCCGAGGTCGGAGCGGCGAGGATAATGATCGAATGAACAGAGGAGCGCTTTGGTCTCAAGCCGGAGCGGCTTGCCGGGGATACCGCTTTCGGGGCTGCTCCGATGCTGAACTGGCTGGTCGAGGCGAAGGGCATCGCACCACATATCCCCGTGTTCGACAAGTCGAAGCGAGATGACGGTACCTTCTCGCGCAGCGACTTTCGATATGATCCGACCAGCGACGTCTACCACTGCCCCGGCCGGAAAGCGGCTCGGGACGAGCGGCACCGTGCACGGGGGCAAAACGCTTTTGTATCGTGCGAGCAAGCTCGACTGCGACGCATGCCCGCTTAAACCGCAGTGCTGTCCAAAAGAACCATCGCGCAAGATCCTGCGCAACATACATGAGCACGCCCGGGACGTCGCCCGGTCGTTCGCTGGCACCGAGGGATTCGAGACGTCGCGACGTCAGCGCAAGAAGATCGAGATGCGGTTTGCGCATTTGAAGCGCATCCTGAGGCTTGGTCGGCTTCGGCTTCGTGGCCCACGGGGCGCCCAGGACGAGTTTGTTCTTGCTGCAATCGCTCAAAATCTGAGGCGCCTCGCGCGTTAGGGTCGGCGGATCAAAGCCGGTCGGCCTTACCGAATGGCCGAAAGACATCCGTCGGTTACAGCCGACTTTTGCAACAAAATCGGCCATGCCCGGACATCGCCACAGGCGGGGCTAGCTGACATGTCGCTTGCTTGACACCTCTCGTAGCGTTGGTCTCTAATCCCCAGGCAAGTCCTGAGGCTGGAGGCGAAATTTTCGCCGCCAATCAAGAATAAGGCCAACTGCTCCGCCAGGCGAGTGCCGGGTAAAGGAGCGGAGGCTAAAAATAGCTTCCTGGGAGGGAACAATGGACAGACGCCAGACAATCAAAATGCTTGGTGGTGCGGCGGCGATCGCCGGTACCGGTTTTCCGGGGTTTGCTTTTGCGCAGGCTCAAAAGGAAATGGTCACGGTCGTGAAGATCGCCGGCATTCCGTGGTTCAACGCTCTTGAAAAGGGAATCCAGAAGGGCGCCAAGGACTTCAGCATCAATGCCACCATGGTTGGACCGGCGAACGTCGATCCGGCACAACAGGTAAAGCTGCTCGATGACCTGATCGCCAAAAAGGTCAACGTGATCGGCTTGGTGCCGCTGGACGTCAAAGTGTGCGAGCCGGTGCTCAAGCGCGCCCAGGCGGCCGGCATCAAAGTCATCACCCATGAGGGCCCCGAACAAGAAGGCCGTGACTGGAATGTCGAATTGATCGATTCCGTTCGCTTCGGTGAAGTGCAGATGGAGCGTCTCGCCAAGGACATGGGCGGCGAAGGCGATTACGTGGTTTATGTCGGGACGTTGACGACGCCGCTTCACAACAAATGGGCCGACGCCGCGATTGCCTATCAGCAGAAGAATTTCCCGAAAATGAAGCTCGTCGCCGACCGTTTCCCCGGCGCCGACGAGATCGATACCAGCCAGCGCACGACGCTTGACGTGATCAAGGCCTATCCGAACCTGCGCGGCATTCTCGGCTTCGGCTCGAATGGGCCGATCGGGGCCGGCAATGCGGTGCGTCAGCAACGCCTTGGCAAGAAGATCGCCGTGGTCGGCACGGTGCTGCCGAGCCAGGCGAAATCGCTCATCGCGGATGATACCATCCGCGAAGGTTTCCTTTGGAATCCCACCGATGCAGGTTACGCCATGGTTGCAGTTGCCAAGCTCGTGCTTGATGGCAAGCCAATCACGGATGGCGTCGATGTTCCCGGCCTCGGCAAGGCTGCGGTCGATGTGGCCGGCAAGCAGATCAAGGTCGACAAGATCATGCGGATCAACAAAGAAACCATCGACGGACTGATCGCCGGAGGACTCTAGAACTACACCGGTCCCAGCCGCCTCGTCGCGCTGCATTCCCGGCTTTCCGGCCGGGAATGCGATCCTCGTCGAGGCGATCGCTTGACGAGCGGTCCCATTACAGGACGAAGCCTTGACGACTTTCCTTGAGATGTCCGGCATATCAAAACGTTTCGGCGGCGTGCATGCGCTTCGCGACGTCGATCTGACGCTGGAGATCGGAGAGGTGCATTGCCTTGTCGGCGAAAACGGATCCGGCAAGTCCACGCTGATCAAGATCATTTCCGGCGTCGAGGCGCCGGAACCAGGAGGCCGGATCGTCATTTCCGGCAAGGAGTACCCAAAACTAAGCCCGGTCTACTCCACCCATTGCGGCATTCAGGTCATCTATCAGGATCTATCGCTATTCTCCAACCTCACCGTCGTCGAGAACATCGCCATGGCTCACCATCTTGGCGGCGTCCACACGGTGAACTGGTCCTCTATGCGGGCCATCGCCATGGCCACAATGGCGAAGGTCGGCATTCAGGTCGATCCAGAAACAAAAGTCTCCGAACTCAGCATTGCCGGACGCCAGCTGGTCGCGATCTGCCGGGCCTTGGCGGCGGATGCCAAACTTCTCATCATGGATGAGCCGACGGCGTCGCTGACCCGCCACGAGGTCAACACCTTGATCAAGCTCGTCAGCGACCTAAAAAGAAGCGGTATCTGCGTCGTATTCGTGAGCCATCGCCTCGACGAGGTGCTTGAGATTGCCGAACGCGTGACGGTGCTGCGGGACGGCGCCAAGGTAGGCACCTTTGCCGCAGCGACCATCGACGGCAGCAAACTCAGTCACCTGATGACCGGGAAGGCTTTCGAGTATCAGAAACAGGTGCCCGACCTTGCCGTGGGTGCGGTTGTTCTCGAAGTCCAGGGCCTTGGCCGCGATGGTGACTACGACGATGTGAGCTTGCAGTTACGCGCCGGAGAAGTCGTGGGCCTTACCGGATTGCTTGGATCGGGCCGAACCGAGCTCGCACTGTCGCTGTTCGGCATGAACCCGCCCGATCGAGGCACCATGGCGCTTGACGGCCACCGCATCGCGCTGAACACGAATGCAGACGCGATCCGTCGAGGCATCGCCTACGTATCTGAGGACAGGCTTACACTTGGCCTCATCCTTGACCAGTCGATCACGTCGAACGTCACGCTGACTGTTTTGGAACGTCTTGCCGGCGCGTTCGGCCTGATTGCCGCACGCGCGCGGCAAAGCCATGTTGCGCGGTGGGTCGCCGAACTCGGAATCAAGGTCTCTGATCCCAACAACCCGGTCAAGACGCTCTCCGGCGGTAATCAGCAGCGGATCGTGCTCGCCAAATGGATGGCGACCAACCCACGAGTGCTTATCCTTGATAGCCCGACGGTCGGTGTCGACATCCGCGCTAAGGATGGGATTTATGAGATCATCCGGCGGCTGGCCCGCGAGGGCGTCGCAGTGCTGATGATATCGGACGAAATCCCCGAGGTACTTTATCACAGCCATCGCGTGCTGGTGATGCGCGAAGGGCGTTTGACCGCTGACGTGATGGCCGCAGACACCTCCGAAGATGCGCTTCGGCAGGCAGTCAATGCCTGAATCGCGGTTTGCTTCATTTGGCAGGTTTCGGCGCAGCCATGAGTTCTGGCTGTTGATCGTGATCCTCGTGCTCTGCGTCAGCCTGGGCGCGGCGAACGGCCAGTTCCTGACCATGCAGAATCTGTTCGACCTGCTGACCTCCTACGCATTCGTAGGCATCCTCGCCCTCGGGCTGCTCGTGGTGCTGATCGCCGGCGGAATCGACATCTCCTTCACGGCGACGGCATCGGTGGCGCAATATGTCACGCTTACGGTGGCGAACGCATACGGCGCGAACTGGATCTGCGTTTTTGCGATCGCGATCGGCATTGGCGGTGCGCTCGGCGCCCTCAACGCGATCTTCATCCAGAAGCTTCGGATACCATCAATCATCGTGTCCGTCGCAACGTTGAACATTTTCTATGGGCTGCTGATTTTCTTCACGGGCGGTAAATATATCTATTCGTTACCCGACTGGTTCGCGACCGGGATATTCTGGTTCGAGTTCGATTGGGGCAAAGATACGTCCTACGGCGTCAACCTGCAGATCCTCGCGCTCGGGTTCTCATTTCTCTTCACCTGGCTCCTGCTCAATCGTAGCAATATCGGTCGTCAAATCTACGCCATGGGGGGCAATACCGATGCCGCGCAGCGACTCGGCTTCCATGTCTTCGGCCTCAACATGCTGGTCTATTGCTACATGGGGGTCATGGCCGGTATCGCCTCACTGGTCCAGGCGCAGCTTGCACAGTCCGTCGCTCCGACGGTGCTGGTGGGCAAGGAGCTCGATGTGGTTGCGGCCGTCGTGCTCGGCGGCGCCAGCCTGATGGGCGGCGTCGGCACCGTTCTCGGCACGTTTCTGGGGTTGGCACTGCTCGCCATCCTGCAGAATGGAATCATTTTGCTTGGCGTTTCGTCCTACTGGTCGCCATTTTTTGTCGGGTTGGTCATTCTGATCTCGGTCTCGGCAACAGCCTGGTCGCAGCGAGAACGGCGGACCCGGAGCGCGCGGCATGAGAAATGAGTCCACCCTCGCCCTTCGCGGACGCCTGATCCGTTTTGCCGGCAGCGGGACGATCGCAACCCTGATGCTGTTGTTGGTCGCGCTCTGGTTGGTGTTCGCCATTACCATCGGCGACCGGTTTTTCTCCGTCAACACGCTGCAATCGATGGCCTTCCAGATGCCGGAGCTCGGCATCCTTTCGCTTGCGATGATGCTGGCCTTGTTATCTGGAGGCCTCAACCTTTCCATCATCGCCACCGCTAATCTCTCTGGACTGACCATTGCCTTCCTGCTGACGCACTACATTCCGGGCACTCAGGGCATTGCCTGGGTCGGCGTACAGGTGCTGGCGATTGCGGCAGGGTTTGCCGTCGCGGCACTGGTCGGCCTTGTCAACGGATTTGTCATCGCCTATCTCGGCGTTTCGCCGATCCTCGCAACCCTCGGCACCATGACACTCTGCAAGGGACTCGCGATCGGCCTGACGCGCGGCAATGTCATCTCCGGATTTCCGGAGCCCATTGTTTTCATCGGCAATGGAACGGTTCTCGGGGTGCCTTTTGCCCTGATCGTGCTGGCGCTCTGTGCGTTGCCGGTCGCGCTCATGCTAAACGCAACGCCCTTCGGGGCAAGGGTTTACATGATCGGCTCGAACGAGAAGGCAACCCGCTACTCCGGCGTCGATACCCGCGCCGTCCTGCTCAAGCTATATGTCCTCTCGAGCCTGCTCGCCGGTGTCGCAGCGGTCGTCATGCTGGCACGTTTCAATTCAGCCAACGCGGCATATGGCGAGAGCTATCTGCTCGTCACCATTCTTGCAGCAGTGCTCGGTGGCGTCGATCCATTTGGCGGCTTTGGCAAGGTCGGCGGATTGCTGCTTGCGCTGATAATCCTTCAGGTGATCTCCTCGGCGTTCAACCTTCTCAATCTCAGCCAGTTCCTCACTCTGGCGATCTGGGGGGGCATCCTGATTGCCGTTGCTGCGGTTCCCCATCTGGGCGGCAAAGCGCCCCGGTAGACAACGATGACAAGATCGGAAGCCTCTCCCCGGATCGCGGTTCTCGACATTGGCAAGACGAATCTGAAACTGCTGGTCGCGAGTGAGGACGGCTGGCCGCTCGAAGCACTTTCGATCCCGAATGTGCCGACCACGGCAGGACCATACCTCGCCTATGATCTTGCCGGGCTGGAAGAGTGGTTCCTCGACACTTTGGCCGTGGTGACGCAACGCCACACCATCGGCGCGGTGATCGCGACCGCGCATGGGTGTGGCGCCGTTCTTGTCGAAGGTGACGAGCCAGTGCTGCCGATGATGGACTATGATGCGGTCTCGCCGCCTGAGATCGACCAGACCTACGCCCGGATTGCGCCTGCCTATGATGAAGTGTTTTGCGGTATCAGCGGCGCGATGCGGCTCGGCAAGCAATTGCTCTGGCAGGAAAGCGCATATCCCACCGCATTCGCCCGCGCGAAAACCTATCTTACGACTGCGCAGTATTTCGCCTTGCGGCTCGGCGGGTGTGCTGCAAGTGAAATTTCACAGCTCGCGGCTCAGAGCCATATCTGGGACCTTTTCCACCATCAGCCTTCCTCCCTGATGCGCAAGCGCGGCTGGGACCGTCTTCTGCCGGAGCGGGCATCCGCCGGTGCGGTGCTAGGGAGGATTTCGGAGGCCGTAGCCAAGCGTACCGGCCTGGCGCGCTCGACCGAAATCCTCTGCGGCGTGCATGATTCCAACGCCAACCTGTTCCGCTACAAGGCCGCCGGCATGGCCGATACCTCGATCCTATCAACAGGCACCTGGATGATCGGCTTTCAGCGCGGCCTCGCGCTAGACAAGCTCGACGCCACACGCGGCATGGTGCTCAATATCGATGTCGACGGTGAGAACGTACCCTCCACGCTGATCGCGACAGGCCGCGAATACGACTTGATCAGCAGAGACCACGACGCTTCTGATGCAGCCGTCCTCACCGCATTGCCGAGTCTACTGGCCCTTGGAACCCTGGCACTCCCCTCCTTCGTTGGGGATGATGGACTGTTCCCCGGTGCAGCTCACCGCGGACGCATTATCGGACCGCGGCCCGAGACGCCAGCCGAATGGCAGGGGTTGGCAGTCCTCTACGCCGCATTCAGCGCAAACCGCTGTCTAGATGCGCTTGGCAGCTCGAAACACATCGTCATCGACGGTGGCTTCGCCGCCAACCTGCCCTTCGCGCGCGCTCTGGCCGCGTTGCGGCCATCGCAGAGCGTCTCCGTGAGCCAATCTCGGGATGGAACGGCGCTCGGCGCGGCGCTGCTGTGGCGGAGATTTTCGCGTACGATTCCGGTTTCGAGCGTGGTGCTTGAAGCTGTCACGCCGCTCGGCGAGGATGAGTGCAAACGCACCCTTTCCGCCGCCTATCAATCCTGGATTTCTTTTTCGGAGCACCCATCATGACAGACCGCAATCATGCCGATCTCCGCCAGGGCATCGTCGATACCTGCAAGGAGATGAACCGAAACGGTCTCAACCAAGGGACTTCCGGCAATCTTTCGCACCGGATTCCAAACGGCATGCTAATCACACCGACAAGCTTGCCCTACGAGCGCATGCGGTCAGAAGACATTGTCGCGATGGATTTTGCCGCGAATTACCAGGGCAACCATCGCCCTTCTTCAGAATGGCGTTTTCATCGCGATATTCTGCGAGCGCGGGCCGACATAAACGTCGTGCTTCATACGCATTCCACCTTCAGCACCATTCTCGCCGTGCACGAGCGTGGCATTCCCTGCTTCCACTACATGGTCGCGGTAGCCGGTGGCAACGATATCCGTTGTTCGCCTTATGCCTGCTTCGGCACACAAGCGCTGTCGGATTATGCCGTCGATGCGCTCGAAGGACGAAATGCCTGCTTGCTCGGCCATCATGGCTTGATCATAACGGCGCAGACATTTGAAAAGGCGCTTTGGCTTGCCGTGGAGGTGGAGACCCTGGCGAAGATGTATGTCCACGCGCTGGCGATCGGCGAACCTCCGCGCCTCAGCGAGACCGAAATGGCACAGGTCCACGAACAGATGAAACGCATGGGCTACGGCCAGGCGCCCGATCTTGACGACGTCGGTGATGTTCCACGCGCCATGCCTCAGTCGAAACTGGCGCCACATTGACTCAGAGTGTCGTTGAACGCGGCTAGTCTTCTCTTCGCTAAGGAAACTTGCAAGCAACTCTACCAGCCGCTGGTGATCAATCGAAAATTGTCAGACAGCGTGCCAATATCCCTTGTGAATATCGAACTTCACGGCGCCGTCGTCACGCATCTTCAACAAGAGCGATTGGCAATCGTCCTCATGCTTTATGTTCACGCGCTTCATGATTTCGAAAACCTTCAGAGGCTTTTCGCCAAGGGCAATCAGAATCTTGTCTCGATCAGTCATTGGGGCTCCTTGTATCGGCATCGGCGACGGTACGCGCTGTGCAGATCGTCTGCAACGGCCGCGTTCGCTTGACGAGGTCCGTTCCGGGTCACCAGGCCCGAAGCTGCCGCGCCAATACAACAGCACGGAGCGAGCTTCGCTACCCCCAGCGCGACGACCACACCGGATACGTGCTCTTTTCGTTCGTGCACAGCCCGCGAGGGTGTTAGGCAAGCTCGCCTGCTGATGAGTGGGGGGGGGACAGCATCCACGATCCTTGCCTTTCCGGCCGACGGAAGCAGTTTCCGCATTTGATGATGAAGTCGGACATCTCCGGTAAAGCAGAAGTCAGCCATAACGCCAATTATGTCGGCTGAGGGCCGTGAGCAGACGTACTACGCTCGTTCAACGCGGATCGAACTGTGCGCCTTCCAAAAGGTACCGAAGCGCTCACCACCGGCTTCGTTTCGCCCATATTGCCTCACCAATGAGGCAGGATATTCGCGGCTCCCTTTCGGTCACCGAAACGATCCGGTCCCGGGGCACGCCGCCGGCAACCTCGAGCACGAGCTTTGTTCGGATCGCCTCCTTGAACCCGTCACGGCTTCTGATCGTCACCATAAATGAGCCGGCCCCGCCAATCACACAATCCTCGTAATAGAGATCGAGGTCGTCGATGTCCATTTGCGACGAAAGTCTTCCTTCGAGCATGATCGGCAATCCGTTGATGGTAATGCCCCTTGCCAGCGCCGCATCACGTGCGATGGTAACTGGGCTTCCGTCGTTGTTCACGCCATCGCCGGAAACGTCGATCACACGCCGCAGTCCACGATACGGATCCGCATCGAACAGCGGCAATGCGAAATTTATCGCGCCAGAGATCGAGGTGCGTGAGCCCATGCGAACCGGCGCTTTCGCGATTTCCGCCGCCACCGCAGCTGCAGATTCGCGGCTGTCGATCAATCTCCACGGCACGATGATTTTCTGATCGCTCGGTCCAGACCATTCCACATAGACCAGGGCCAACCTTCGGTTCCGCCCGGCCTTGATCGCCTGGAGAAATTCGTTGGAAACGATGGCCTCCGCGTAACCCTCGCGCTGAAGCAAAAGCTCGCCAGGATCCATTGAATAGGAGACATCAACAGCAAGAACGAGTTCGACATCGACCGATGGCTGCTCGCTGCCGGCAACCACTCGGTACCCCGAATTGAGGGCGGCCGTGTTGGCGACTTCACCTCCGACGATCGCTCCGGCGATCAATGCCGCTGCGATGGAGACACGATGAAGCATGGTGGCCTCGCTGCTGGTTCCTCTTCATGGTGGCAGAAACGCCGCTGCCTGATCGATCGGTCCAGTGCCGGGTGCGGATTGATGCGAGCGCGCGAAGATGAACCGAGATGTCACGTGTATTTCGGAGGCGGCTCTGCCGTCCTGGCCGATGAGGATCAATCCGGCGCCGCCATTTGCTACATTCAGAACAATCGGCTCGCCACTCCACGTCTTGATTGGCTCCATTCCGATGATGAGAAATTCGCCGATAGGCTGGTCAAGATATTGGATGCGCAATTGCGGGCCGACTTCGGCTGCCGCGAGTTCGAAGCCGAGCTGTCGAGCACGCGCGTAAACATCAGCCAAGGTCACAGTATCGGACGTGAATCCAAGCTGGGCTGGCGATACGAGGACAAGCTCCACGTCTGTCTTGCGAGAGCCAAGGATGAATGTCGGTCGAGCAAGTATTTCAGCGGCCTGCCCCCCGATACCGCAGCCCATGCCGTCCAGCTTATTGCGCAGTCCAAGCGGATCAGCGAAGGTACCAATGGTAATGGTCTTCCATGTCGCCACATCGCGGCCGGACTGAATGAGTTGCTGGGACACTTCGGCGGGGCGCGTCTTGAGCTTCAGCTGGTTTTGCAAGACATCGCGAGCCGTGCATTGAGCCCGCGCTGGATTGGTTGCGAACTGAACGATGCAGGCCGCGCACAGTATCGACACAATGAAGTAACGGCTGCCCCGGCGCGCGCGCGAATGACGGTCGACTCCGCCGCAACGCGCCCTTCCCGCTGTGATAGCTATCGAAAATCTCTTCCGCATTTGCAATCTCGCGAGAAGAAAGAGACCACCGTCTGGCACTGGACACACTGTGCGCCCTGTGAGCGCGGTGCAGCTTTCTCGGTATCGCGTTATTCGGTTACCGCGGGCTCAGGGCAGCGGCTCTCCGGTTGTCAACGTAGTGCAGGTCTGCGGGAAAACCGTACGAAAAGGCACGATAAAGGACGAAATCGGGCTCTGCCGCTGCCTTGAGACGCACTTTCCGGTCCGCTAAGATCAATGGCGGGAGGTGTGCGCATGACCTGCCTGCGGCTGAACGGATACACGCTCAATTTGGATCAGGCGCAGTTATTTGACCTGCACGGCCAGGCCGTTGAGCTGCGGCCTCAGGCTCTGGCAGTGTTGCTTGAATTGGGGCGCCGTCCCGGAGAGCTGGTTACAAAACTCGATCTCGGTGCGCGAGTGTGGCCGGGCGTTTCGGTCACCGACGACTCGCTCGTGCAATGCGTGGTCGAGATCCGGCGCGCGCTCGGTGACAGCCGGCAGCAAGTCGTGCGAACGATGCCACGACGTGGTTACCTTCTGATCGTTGACGCGGCCGACACGGCGCCGCGCGATGTGCGAAGATTCCATCGCCTGGCCGCCGCCCTTGCGATGGTGGCAGTCGCGATCGTGGCGGTCTGGCAACTTCTACTGCTCGGCGCCGGCTCCGGGCCTCCCAAGGTACACAACAGGATGGTGGCCGATGTTGCAGTTCTACCCCTGCGCGTACTTAACACCTCTCAGGAAGGCAGTCCGGACGGCAACGGATTAGCCTACATGATTGCCTCCGAACTTGCGCGCAACCCCGACCTGCACATCGTCTCAACCCTCGCCACAGCCGAACTTAGCGGCAAGAACCTGTCGCCGGCGCAGATCGCTGCGATGACCCGCGCTCGCTACCTTGTGGATGGCAGCGCGGAGAGACGCGGCGACCGGCTGCAGCTCCACGTGCAATTGATCGATTCCGGCAACAACCGCATCGTCTGGAGCGGCCGGTTCGAGCCCACTGCGCRGGACCTGCCCGACGTTACTGAAACGTTGATCTCTCGGATCAGCGCCTCGCTTGGTGCAACCGTGCGCGAGTCGGACCGGGCGGCGTTACGGAGCCGCGCGCCGGCCTCGCTTGATGTGCATGCGCGCGTGCTGCGCACGCTTGCGCTGACCATGGCACCAAGTTCCGAGAGCCTCCGCCAAGCGCGGCAGGAACTCGAACTGGCGGTCCGCCTTGATCCGAACTACGCGCCCGCGTGGACGGGACTCGGACTGGTGAAGAAGATGCTGATTTTTGGCCATCACGATCCTGGGCTCAGTCGTCAGGACTTGCCGCAGGCGATCGCCGACGTCAGGCGCGCGATTGCGCTGGACCCGCTGCGTGCCAGTTCGTGGCGAGTGCTGTCCTTAGTAACCGACGCAGGTCAGGACCCTGAGTCAGCGGTGAGCGCGGCCGAGCGGGCGATCGAGCTCGGCCCTGGCGATCCGGACAACTGGGTCGTCCTTGCCGGTGCATTGCATTATGCCGGTCGAACCCAGGCAGCGATTGAAGCCTTCGAGAAGGCGATCTCCTGGAACCCGGTACGCCCAGCACACTACGCGCTCTACGGGGCAAGGCTGCGCTATTCCGTGCAGGATTACGAGGATGCGCTGCGTTTCGCCCGCGAATGTATGGATCGAACACCTGCGATAGGTGTCTGCAAGGCGGTCTGGCTATCGTCGCTTATTCGTACCGGCCATGCCGCCGACGCGGAGGCGGCGTGGCCAGCTTTGGTCGCGGCCGCACCCTCTTTGCAGACGTACCGGATGACGCCGCGGAATACGCCGATGGCTCTGGCGGTTGATGAGGACCTCGACAGACTTCGCAAGAGCAACACCTCGGCAATGGCCCAGTAAAGCTTCAGGCGCGTGAACCTGATGTGATCATTCCAAGTTGGCCTTTTTCGGCGCAGAAGCGGCTTCGAGGCTGTTCCGGATGGAGTGATCCGCGTCGCTTTGCCGTTTGAGGCCGGTGTCAGCTCRTTCTAAGGGCCGCCAACAGGCGACGTCCAGAAGCTACCAACTGAAGTGGCCTTTATTCAACTGTCTCTCTTCAATTTCGACATGACATCATCTCCGCCCGTGAGAACGTATCGAAGCGCGTACCCGATCAGCCAAGACGCCGCCGCTAGGCCCAGGCCAACCATTGCTAGATCGATGTTGATTCGATCCCAGGCGAACCCAGCCGCAATAAGCGTCATCCATGCTTGCGCTACCGACCTGCCGCAGGTGCATGCCGCGCCTGCGCGCGCCCAGGTGCTCTTGGCGGCCGAGGAGATGCGACGCAGATCGCGCGCTGCTCGAACTGTGGCTGGACGATGCGGTAGCCTGATGAGGCATTCGCGAATTTGTGTGCGTGTCAGTCGCGGAGATCGCCATCAATATCTGGACTCTCCGGTTCCACGCGCCATAATGAGGCGATGGACGGGATATCCAAAACCTTAAATTGTGCGCGTTGCGGCAAGCCGCTGGTCCTGATAGCGCGACCGGATGGCAAGGGCCCACTCCGGCCGACATGCTTGCATTGCGAGGAAGCCGATCCGATCACGTCGCCCGAGGTCGCCAGGTGGTTTGCTGGGGAATTGCAGCCGCCGAAGGGATAGGCCGTGAGGATCGCTGCCATGGCCGTGACTGCCGCATAGTGCCGAGCTTGAGATGCTCGGGGACGACCGTCGTTGGCCTCAATTGTGTCGACAAATTACGGTACTGATTCGCCAGTGAGCCAGCGTCTCGCAATCGGTTGGTCCTTTGGCCTCTGAACTCACAAGTCACCGACGCGAGTGGCATGCAATGGGGCCCGGCCCAGCCGGGCCTTTTGTCCTTTGTGAATTATGTGCACTCACTGCACCCTGGGCCCACCGCGCCGCATCGCGACCGAGGACCCTCGTTGGCGCGAACTCACAAATATTCGGCCTGAACTGCCAAGATACAAACTGCCCTTTTTACTATGGCGACCCAGTTGGCCAACGCACGGGGTGCACTTCGACCGGGGATCGATGACCAATGCGCGTCTTTTTTAGTTGCTTGTTTTGCGGGACGCTTCACAGCGCTATCCAAATAAGGCGGCCGGTCGTGGCAAGCGGGCGCTTCGATTGCAAAGCGTGCGGGCAGACGTTGCATCGATGGTGGGCCGTATACGACTTTACAGATTGGAAGGGGCCGCTCGACCAGTAGCGAGCGCGGCCAATCCGGGTCGCCGCACCTTGCCGGCCCCGCTCAAATGCGCCTATGCCCGTCCTCACCCGCCGGCGCGATCCGCACCGCAGCGATTGCTGGCACATCCACTTTGACGACATCACGTCGGCAGCATAGCAAAAGCCGTCGGAAACCCCAGACTCGTCCGAGGTTTGGCAATGGCAGTGCGGCTTCTATCYCGGCTCGAAGCCCCGCGAGCACCGCAAAGGCTCGGCGCCGTCGTTCGAGGCGGCTCCCGCGCGGCGTTCGAGGTGGCATGGAGCGAATATCCTGCCCAAAAGCACAGAGGCCAATTTCCGGGCCTCGCGCGTTCATGAGGCGTGGACTCGCGAGAAATACGCGCGCTTTGATTGCGGCGAACGGATACCGTCGGACTGGCGTCAGCATGGCTGAATCCGATGGTTGCTTACGCCGCTTTGACGCTCAGATCGTGCTGCCCAGCGGCACCGAGCTCATCACGTTGCGCGATGCGATCCGGCACTTCAGCGAGACGGTGCCGAAACGCGAGCACAAGCACCCGCGCGTACTTCTCGCCGCCACCGCGCTGACCGACGCCGCCGAGGGCCGAACCGCGCAGCGATTGCCTCGGATACCGCTGCGCACCTCCTATCGTCCGCATCTCAACATATCCTCGGATTGTCGCCATTGTCGCAAATGCGGCCGGGCACGCCCCGGACCGACGGACCGAACCATATTGGAATGCCCTCCCAGACAATCCAGCAGCCGCCGGGGCCGGTATTGAATATATGACAGGGCTTGCCGTACACCGTGATGCGCGTTGGCCCGGCTGCGAATTTCTCGCGAGCCACGGCGGTCGTTGTAAGGACGGTGATCGCGATCAATCCAGTCGCCAAGAACTTGATTGTGGTCATCGAGCTTGTCCTTTTGACCCTTGATGGGGGCTGCGACCTTAGCCTGTTTCCTGGGCCAGTGGAGGACCGGATGCGCTTGCTCGTTCGCATCCTGCCTGACGAAGCTCACAGTAGGTAACGGCAAGGACCTATTTGCCCAATCGTCGCAAAGAGTGGCGTTTGGTGCCGGAACAAGGACAAGAGCAAGACGCCCCGGCTCTGTGATTTATTGGGTCTCAAGCGCTTCACGCCGCACGATCTCCGCCGAACGGCGCGCGTCGGCGGTCAAGGCGTCAAGTAAAGCGCGAGCCACGCCAGTCGATTAGACTATTAGGCTCGTAAAGAAGGGCTTGGTTATCTCGACGACCGAGGGTTCTCTCTCATCAGGAGTGGGGGCGGTGACAAACTCGCTTTTGCAGTTAAAGCAGCGCCAAAGGTCATGGATTTCTTGGGCATTGACGCGCTCACGCCACTCTAGATGGACCAACCCAGAACCACATTGAGGGCATTTTTCTGGATGGGGCGTCGAGAAGATTGATGCCATGTGGAACCTCCTTCGTTTTCAGCGCAGCGTACGACTGTCTGGGCACCTTGGAATTGATCCACAACAAACAATTTGCCCATTTGTCATCGCCGGGCGGCTTCCAGGTCCGGGACCGTCGAGTGCTGGCGCGCGCCCTCCGCAATCGGGCCTTGCCAGTTGGTACCTTGCCAGTTGGTACACAAAGGGCGGCGATGTGGCGCATGTCGAATACGGAAGCCGTGATCTTCATGGGTTGGAACGCCCAGGGCCCGCATAAGGTTAGATAGATTGCGCACCATCGCGGCGGCCTGGCCGCACGCTGGATTGGAGGCAGCACATGAAAATCGTGGACGAAGACGGCGAGATCATCGCAACAGCATCCGATGACCATACTTTAATCGGCGGCCACCACCGCCTCGCAGTGGCGGCCAGCCTCGGTAAAAGACTGTTCTGGCGAGATACCGGCGAACCAGTGAAGCTTGATAACTTCTTCAAGCATTATGGAAGCTCTCTTCGACATACAGCCTGAGCCGCTCGCCGAGCGTACGTTGTTCGGTGCATCGCAACAACGCCAACGAGGATTTTTGCCATCGCGCATTCCTGGTTTAATTTTATGCGGTCCCGTACACAAAGGCGGCGCGCGATGTGGCGCAAGTGCGCACCAGCCTTTGTCTGCGAGATGGTACGAAAGGAAATTCGAAAATCAAAAAAACTCCAAATATCCTCAAAGGGCGCGGTCGCGCGGTCCCCCCGTTTGGCCCTGGTCTCCGAGGGACCCCGGAAAGCAAATAGGGGCATCGTTGGTTCGCGTCTGACCGCTCTTGCCATCAGCCCCGCTCCACTTAAGCTCTCCCTCCCTTTCCCACGCGCCTCTGGCGTGATCGAGGCGGTCGAGGCGGTGCGGCCGGCGGCACTGGCGCAGAGGCGATGCCGCAACGAAGGTTCGAGCGAAAGAAATCAACTGCGACATCTGCCGCAGTTGGGAAGCGCACGGGCAAGAATGGTAACGCCCGCAAGGTGCCGGTCGAGCGGCGCGCCTTGGCCGCCTGGGTCGAGCCTGTGTCACGTCGCGAGATCTGGTCACCTCAAATGACCAATTGCGCGGGCCCGCCGCCGATCTATCAGGTCTGCCTCTTC
Source organism: Bradyrhizobium sp. 2TAF36 (assembly GCF_052114925.1). Classification (NCBI taxonomy): domain Bacteria; kingdom Pseudomonadati; phylum Pseudomonadota; class Alphaproteobacteria; order Hyphomicrobiales; family Nitrobacteraceae; genus Bradyrhizobium; species Bradyrhizobium sp. 2TAF36. Next base: position 66,163 of record NZ_JBFRFR010000006.1, read on the forward strand.
ACGATTTCAAATCCGTTTGCGTGCAATTCTAGCAGTATGCCCTGTGCCAAGTGCGTGCACTCTTCAGACTTGATCCAGTGCGGACTTCTCCAATCCGGGTCGTCTTCCTTTGGGTAACTGGTGAAGGCGGAGCGAATGGCGGCTTCGATCACGTCGATGGGATTGTCCGACATCTGCATCCCTCACGCATTTGGCGAAATAGATCAAAATCCTGGGAATTAAAGAACAAGCCCAGCCGGACACTCACGCGGCCCTCTCCGTTCAGAAGAACGTCACCGCCATCAATGGTTTGATCTAGGTCAACGCTGTGCCTCGGGCTCAGGCACGTGAACGGATCGCACTAAATTTAACGCGGTATGATGAATTGCAAATATATTCATACGGCGCGGTCGCGCGGTCCCGGCACTTGCCTCTGGCCCTCACAAAGGACCCGGAACTGCACCAATGACCGTACCCGGCGCGGCGTCACTGGGCCAGAGAGGGCTGCGGTAATGCCGAGAGCGGTCGTCGGCAGGCGGTCGCCATCGTTTCAAGCGCCCGGCAAATCAGGAGGCGAAGCCGCCGGTACCGCCGCTTTGACCTCCGCCAGCGCCGCTTGCAAGGCGGCTTCCTTAGTGTGGTCGAGAGAAGTCTTTAGCACCGTGCCGCCTTCGCCTTTTAGCCTCTCAAGAACCTTGTCTGCCGTGACTTTGCGCACCAGTACGAAGAGCGCTGCGGTTCCGGGTTGAACGGCGGCAGCGGTCTCTTTCATCCATTTGTCGTTGATGCCGACATCCGTTAAATATCCGCTGAGTGTGCCGGACGCGACGCCAAGGGCAGCACCAGCAAGCGGCATCAAAAAGATCAGGCCAATCAGCGTGCCCCAAAAGGCGCCAGTAGCCGCACCAGCAGCCGTGGTATTGATCAGTTGATTTAGTTTGATGTTTCCGTTGCTGTCTTTCACCGCGATCACGGCATCGCCGAGTTCGATCAAATACTCCTTCTGCATGGCCAGCAATTTTTGACGAACTTCCTCCGCCTTCGCCTCGGTTGGAAATGCAATTACGACAAGGTCGCTCATCTGTTCTGCTCCTCTACTCGAACGATTGCTGCCCATGCGAGAGAGGATGCGCCCGGTCGCGCGGGACAGGCAAGCCGCTACGGATAGCGGATGACGGCGCTCCGGGCACAACGGAAGGCGGCGGGCACACCCGGCACGGGCGGACCGGCTCGCGAGAACCGACAAGATGAGGCGTCAGGGTGCGAGTCAGGAGACCGCTAACGCCTCTCCCCACACGACGCAGATCTGCGATATTTCCTCCGATCGTTCGCCTAAACTCAGAAGCTTGTCGAATGGCGGGTTTAAATCTGGCCCATGATTTGAACCAACGCAAACGTCTCAAACGCGACAGTCATGCGGGTCTGCCGCAGACAAACCAGGGTCGTTACCGGCTCAGAATTTGGAACGATGTTGGCTCCCCAAATTGAGTGCGTTAGATTTTTGTGAACTCTCGGTGCACACATCGTGCATACGCACTGTTCCAACTATTGAAACAATCAAACTCTCGCTCCGATCCATGATTGGGAAGTTTGAGCTAGATTCAGCCAGCGGGAGCTATTCAGCTCCAACATCTACACCCCAACGTCCCTTTTTGCGCTACGAGTGGATCCTCCGATCGGGTCCTTTTTGTCGAATCTTACTTCTCATTGCCCTCGATCCAGGTTTTCTCGGCAGCCACACTACCTTGGCGGCGCGGACGCGACTATGCGATCGATCGAGCCGACGAGAAACGGCTCCCCTGCATGGACGGGCCTAAGCGGGGCGGAGTCGATAGGACTTCGATTGCAGCAAAACATGAGCCGCGCGCGGAAATCAGACGCCCCAACGCAGAGCTGCGGTCTGCACCGGGGCATCCCATAATGTCGTGGCTTTGCGATCGAGCACCGATACGGTGATCGAGACACCGGCCATGTCGAGGGATGTGACGTAGGAACCGGTCAGGAAGCGCGTCACCGTGATCCCCGCGTGATCCAGAGTCCGCTTTGCAGCATTGACCATCAGATAGAGTTCGATCAGAGGCGTCGCACCAAATCCGTTAATGAGAAGCAGCACTTCACTGCCCTTGCTCGGCGCAAGATCCTTCAGGATCGCGTCGAGCACCTCGGCGGTGATCGCATCGGCGGAAGCCAACGGTACCCTGCGCCGGCCAGGCTCGCCATGAATGCCGACGCCCATTTCCATTTCATCGTCGGCCAACGTGAAATTTGGCCGTCCGGCGGCCGGCACAGTGCATGGCAATAGAGCTACGCCCATCGAGCGCGTACGCCGGTTGACTTCATCGCCGAGCGCCTTGAGCGCGGCAAGCGGCATTCCGGTCTCGGCAGCGGCGCCGACCATTTTTTCCACGATCAACGTTCCAGCGACGCCACGCCGACCGGTCGTGTAGGTCGACTTCTCGACTGCCACGTCATCGTTTGTCACCACACTCGCAACCTCTCGGCCGGCCATCTCGGCTGCCATGGTGAAATTCATCACATCGCCTTCGTAGTTTTTGACGATGAACAGCACACCTGCGCCGGTGTCGACGGCCTCCGCAGCCTCGATCATCTGATCTGGCGTCGGCGAGGTGAAGACCTGGCCAGGACAAGCCGCGTCGAGCATGCCCAGGCCGACAAAGCCCGCATGCAGCGGCTCATGTCCCGAGCCGCCTCCCGAAATCAGCGCRACCTTGCCCGGTTTCAACGTGCGACGGCGCACAAATTTGCGCTCGGCGCCGAGAAGCAGGATATCCGCGTGCGCTGCGGCGAGGCCGTCAAGACTTTCTTCGAGTACAGTATCGGCGCTGTTGATCAGCTTTTTCATGAGCGTTCTCCCAGTCCGGTCTAAAGTTCGATTCAATGGCTAACCGACGCTTTCCGCAAAGCGCGCGAGCTGCGCGGCTAAATCCACGATGAGCTGCTCGAGCGCACGATTCCTCTTGTCGTCACCAAGTTCAGGAACGGTCACGGTAATGACACGCGTGCGCGCTTCGCGGTGGGGTGCGCGCAGTCTTCCGGGGTGCGCGCGGCCATACGCATCGAGAAATGCCGCACGCTCGGCGCTGGACAGGTGGCAGACGTCGAAGATGACCGCGACATGCTTCGCCGGGATCGGCACCAGATAAGCCGGATTCGTGATTTGACTCACGAACGAACGATTCTTGCCCAGCGCCGCCGCAAGCTTCAGGCGCGTCCCCGAGGGCCGATTGTCGAGTACCTTTCGCAGGATTATTTTGTATTCTGCGACATTCTTGTCACCGGGCGTGTCCTTGCCGACATCGTCCTTCATGAACTCACCTTTGCGATTGCGGCCTTGAGCCGTGCGACGGCAATCGGCGACACAGACAGAGTTGTCAATCCGGTCGCGAGCAGCGCCGCCGTCAGGTGAGTGTTGGCCGCGGCGTCGCCACAGAGCGAAACCTCGACGCCACGCTTTAGCCCGGCCTCGACGGTCGCGGCTATCAGTGCCAGCACAGCCGGATTGCTGGTATCATTGAGGTCAGCGACTGCGCCGATGTCGCGCGCCGCCGCCATGGTGTACTGGGTTAGATCGTTCGAACCGATGGAATAGAATGCAGCGCCAAAATCTGCTGCACAGAGCGCCGCCGCTGGAACCTCGACCATAATGCCGAGCGGCGGACGAGCGCAGGCAACTCCTTTCGCTTGGAGGGCAGTGAACTCCGCGTCAAGTATTTCGTTCGCGCGGTCCAATTCCGACGGGACCGCAACCATGGGCAACATCACTTTCAGCGTGCCATGGACAGCCGCACGGCAGAGCGCGCGGAGCTGCATGCGAAACACCTCCGGCCGCGCGAGCGAGAGGCGGATACCGCGGAGGCCGAGAAACGGATTGCTCTCACCTTCGACCGTCAAACCGGGAACCTGCTTGTCTCCGCCTGCATCCAAGGTCCGGATCGTCACCGGCTTATCTTGGGCCCAGACGAGAATGTCTCGATAGACCCTGTATTGCGTTTCCTCGTCCGGCAGGCCGTGGGCCGCCTCGAACAGGAATTCCGTGCGTACAAGGCCGATGCCGTCGCAAACTGCGGGATCAAGGTTTGCAAGGTCTTCAGGCCCGGCGACATTGAGCAGAACCGCTATCCGCCGACCATTGGCGACGAAGGCAGGCGCAAGGCTGGTCGCCTCGGTGACAGCCAGTTCGGCCTTCGCAGCCGCCATGCGCAGCTCAAAGAGCCGGATGGTCTCCGGCTCCGGATCGAAGATGACCCTTCCGGCGTCGCCGTCTACCAGCGCCAAGACTGGTGGCTGTCCATGCCACGACAACGGACCTAATCCAACGACCATCGGCGCCCCGCGCGCACGCGCCAACATCGCGACATGCGAGGAAGGTGAGCCACTGGCCAGCGCGATCGCGCCGCCTTGCGACCAGTCAGTCGCAAGAAAGGTCGACGGCGTGATATCTTCAGCCGCAACAATCGAACCGCCCGCGATTCCGGCGACAACGTCCACACCGCCCAGATGCGCAAGCACGCGATCGCGGATGTCAACGATATCAACGGCCCGGGCACGGAAATATTCATCTTCAGCCGCGCGATAGCCGGCGATCTCCAGGTCGAGTGCCCGGCGCCAGGCATGGTCGGCAGCGATCCCGATCGCGATAAGTTCATATGCCGTATCTGTTAGTGCATCGTCTTCCAACATGGCGGCCTGGAACTCCAGAATGTCTGCCGCCTCACTCTGAATCGTCTTGATCTGCTCGGCGAGTTGCGCCCTCGCCCCCCCGATCGCCGCCCGCAGCGCTGCAGCCTCCTGCTCCGGATCCTCGCTCGCCATTCGCCCGGCCACGGCCGCAGTCAGCACGACGACCGGCCCGAACGCGAGGCCCGGCGATGCGGCACGGCCGATAAGTTGGATCTCTGCCACTGCCGTTAAGCCTCACCAAAACCGTCATGCACAAGCGCAAGCATGGCAGCGAGCGCCACCTCTCCGTCCGGTCCGGCGACCCGGAAATGCAGCGTCGCCCCCTGCGGAGCTTTTACACGCATCACCTTCACCGGACTCTTGGCATCCGTCCAAGGCCCGTCTCCAGAGAGGGCGAGTTCGATCTTTGCGGCAAACCTCTTCGCACACTGCGTGAGCTTGACCGACGGCCGCGCATGAAGTCCGACCTTGTTGACGAGAACCGCCGAGGCGGTCAGCGGCACCGACGTCTCACCTGCCCGGCTGGCGTGGGCATCATGCATAGAATTCCTCCGCGCTACGCTTGACGGCTGCGAGCGATGAGCCACCCGAGGATTCCGTCGCTGCAATCACCGCTCCTTCGACCACCGGAGCATTGCAGACGACGACGCGCGCCCTTCGATCTTCAGCCAACATTTCCACCGCCATCTCGGAATTTGTCTCGGCACCGCCGAGATCAACGAGCACAGCAACACCTGCCGTGGACCACGCCGCCTCGATCGCCTCCAGGATTCCAGCAACATTCGTGCCGAGCCCTCCATCGACATCGCCGCCGGTCCAGGCGAGCGGCACCGCATTGCCCACCATCTGGCGCACCATATCTGCCGCGCCTTCCGCTATCTTGGGCGAATGTGAAACGATAACGATTCCGACATTGCCGCCATTTGGATTGTTCATGACCTTGCCTCGAATTCCAATACTTTGACTGCAGCCCCGATCAACAGGGACGCTGAGCGCGAACCCGGGTCCATGTGACCAATGGAGCGTTCGCCGAGAAAAGAAGCCCTGCCGCGAATAGCGAGCATCGGCGTCGTGCGATCGGCCRCCTGCACCGCTTCTAACGCAATCGCCCGCGCATCGCCGCCTGCAGCCAATACCGCTTGCACGGGCACTAGGACATCCAGCAAGGTTTTCTGTCCTGCCTCCGAGCGTCCGCGCGCCTTTACGGCGTTGATTGCCATATCCGTAGCCGCGACAAACTCCGCGCGTGTTGGCTGCTCTGGAAGCGCCTTGCCCAACTCCATGAAGAAGGTGCCAACCAGCGGCCCAGAGGCTCCGCCAACCTTCATGACCAGCGTCATTCCGATCGACTTCAGCATTTCTGGCAGAGACTTGTCCGCAAGGCCGGGCAACGTCGCGAGCACGGCCTCGAAGCCGCGTTTCATGTTCAGCCCATGATCGCCGTCACCGATCGCCTGGTCGAGGCTGGTCAGTTCGTCGGCGTGCTGGATCACCGATTCCRCAAGCGCCCGCACCAGATTCTCCCTAGAGGTCCGATCGAGACTCATGCCGCGACCCTCCCGCCGGCCGCATCGAAGAACAGCGGCCTGTTAAGGCGTAGCGACACGACGTCGCCGACGTCTAACCTCGCCTCAGGATCCGCCAACGTCACGACAGGTTGGCCGCCGAGATCGAGATGGACATGGCTCTGGTCGCCGAGATGTTCGACCCGCGTGACGGTGGCCGACACGTCCCCGCCGCTGCGTGCGATCGCCAGGTGCTCGGTACGAGCGCCAATCGTCTTAACGCCGGGCGGAACGCCGGCAAACAGAGTTGCCGGCAGCAGGTTGATCATCGGCTGGCCGAGCCGGGCAGCGACATAGGCGTTGACCGGGTTCTCGTAAATCTCGCGCGGCGTGCCGATCTGCATCAGCCGCCCGGCCTCCATCACGCCAATGCGCGATGCCATGGTCATAGCCTCGGTCTGATCGTGGGTGACGTAGAGGATCGTCGCGCCGAGATCGATCTGGATGCGCTTAAGCTCCAGGCGCATTTCACCGCGCAGCTTGGCATCGAGCGAAGAAAGCGGCTCGTCCATCAGGTAGATCGAGGGCGAGCGCACCAGAGCGCGGCCAATCGCAACGCGCTGCATCTGCCCGCCCGATAACTGAGTCGCCTTGCTGTGGAGCTTGGCCTCGATATGGAGAAGACGCGCAACCTGTTCGACCTTTGCGCGAATTTCGGCCTCCGGCAGGCGCCGAGTCGGCGCGCGTAGCGCAAAGGCCATGTTCTCGAACACGGTCAGATGCGGGTACAACGAATATTGCTGGAATACGAAGGCGACGTCACGATCCGCCGGCGCATCACTGGTCACATCGCGTCCGTCGATGCGGACCGAACCGCTGTCGGGCGCCTCTAATCCGGCAACGAGACGGAGCGTCGTCGTCTTGCCGGCGCCGGTCGGCCCCAGCAACGCAACGAATTCGCCATCTCCAATGGTGAGGGACAGATCGACGACGGCTTGCGTCTTGCCAAACGCCTTGGAGACCGCCCCGATCTCGACTTCAGCCATGCTTGCCTCCCTCGTGCAATGCGGTGCGTATTGCCCGTCCCGACCCCTGGTCGAAGAGCGACAACGTATCGGGCCGAAAATCGAGCCCGACATTCATCCCAATCCGAAAGGGCATGCTGGCGGGCGAGCGGGCCTTGAGAGCGCCGTAAGGCGTCGTCACCGTCACGATCTGYGTCGTGCCGAGATATTCCGACCCGTAGATCTCGCCCCGCACCATGCCGCTATCGGAAAAACGCACATGCTCGGGTCTGACGCCCAGGACAAGGTCGCTCTCCACCAGAGCCTCGCGTGCGGTGGGTATCGCAACGTCGCGATCCCCGAGCCGGATCGCCTGCGCCCCGGCTTGCAGGCTGCCGCGAAACGGCAAGAAATTCATCGCTGGAGAACCGATAAAGTCCGCGACGAAGAGCGAAACAGGCCGGTCATAAATATCGCGCGGACTCGCAATCTGCTCGACCACGCCGTTGTTCATCACCGCAATCAGGTCCGCCATTGCCATGGCCTCCAGTTGATCATGCGTGACGTAAACGGTGGTCGCGCCAAGCCGGTCATGCAGCGCGCGCAATTCCTGGATCATCGCCTCGCGCATCTCGGTATCGAGCGCTCCGAGCGGCTCGTCCATCAGGAAGCACTTCGGCTTGCGGACGATCGCCCGCCCAAGCGCGACGCGCTGACGGTCGCCGCCGGTGAGGGTCGAAACCGACCGATCAAGGAGGTGGGAGATACGCAGGATCCGAGCGGCCTCCACCACGCGCCGGTCGCACTCCGCGGCTCCGATGCCCTCGCATTTGAGCGGAAAGCCGATATTGCGCCGGACATTCATGTGCGGATAGAGCGCAAATAGCTGGAAGACGAAGGCGATATCTCGCGCGGAGGCACGGTTCATCGTCACGTCCTCACCGTCGAGCCTGATCGTGCCGGATGTCGGCAATTCCAGTCCTGCAATCATCCGCAGCGTTGTCGTTTTGCCGCAGCCGGACGGCCCAAGCAGACAAAGGAACTGTCCGTCATCCACCGTAAAGCTCGCGCCCTTGACTGCGTGAAACTCTCCAAAGGATTTGTTGAGCGCTTCAACCCTGATCTGTGCCATCGAGCGCTACTCCCGGACCTTCGAGACGATCGTGAACATCACCGTCCCAAAGAGAGTGACCGCGAAAGACCAGGAATAAAGCGTCAGAAAAAACGGCTGCATCAGCATGACCACGCCCGCGGCAATGATCGCCGTCGCGATGGCCTCGAGCGGACCGCGACGCAACATTCTGCTCATCAGGCTGACGTGCGGCGTTGACGTGTTCACATCAAGGTTCATTTGCGGACGGCTCCAAAGGTAATGCCGCGCAGAAGATGCTTGCGAAGCAGCACCGTGAACACGACGATCGGCACAAGAAAGATCGTCGTGCCGGCGGCTACGGCCGGCCAATCCTGGCCGCCTTCGCCAATGATGATCGGAATGAATGGGGGCGCGGTCTGAGCGTTGCCAGAGGTCAGAAGCACAGCAAAGGCGTATTCGTTCCACGCAAAAATCAGGCAGAAAATCGCCGTCGCCGCGATCCCCGTCGTCGCCTGCGGTAGAACCACCTTCACGAACGCCTGAAAGCGCGTATAGCCATCGATCATTGCTGCTTCTTCGTATTCACGGGGGATTTCGTCGATGAAGCCCTTGAGTAGCCAGACAGCGAGTGAGACGTTCACCGAAGTGTAGAGCAGGATCATCCCGAGACGGGTATCCGATAGCCCGACGGTCCGGTACATCAGGTAGATCGGGATCGCGACCGCGATTGGCGGCATCATTCTGGTCGACAGGATGAAGAACAGGAGGTCGTCCTTGAGAGGCACGCGGAAGCGCGAAAAACCATAAGCCGAGAGCGTACCGAGCGCGACGGCAAGCACGGTCGAGCCAAAGGCGATGATCAGCGAGTTGATGAAGCGCGGCACGTAGTTCGACGGCCCGGCGACAACCATGTTGCGGCTGCGCGCGATGTTGTCACAAAGCCCCTGCGGCGGCCCCAGCGTCTGGATAAACTCCTGAGTCTGACGCGAGCGTGTTGTGAAGACATTGCAATAGCCTTCAAGGGAGGGCTTGAAGAGGACCTTCGGCGGATAGGAGATCGCATCGTCAGGCGACTTGAACGAGGTGAGCACGATCCATATCAGCGGAACCATCGTTATGATGGCATAGAGTACGACGAGCAGGCCGGCAAAGCGGCGAGTGCCGGTCGACGGTTCGACGACTGAGTGGGCTGCGTTTGAGGCGCTCATCTGCTTTTCACCCGGTTCAGCGCCTTGACGTAGATGTTGGCAAGGCCAAACACTGTCACGAACAGAATGATCGCGAAGGCCGAGGAATAGCCGGTTCGCCAACTCTCAAAGGCTGCGCGCTTCAGTGTGATCGAAGCGACTTCCGTGGTCGAGCCTGGCCCTCCTCCGGTCAGGAGGTTGACCATGTCGAACATCTTGAAATTCTCGATCCCGCGAAAGAGCACCGCGAGCATGATGAACGGCAGAGCCATCGGCAGCGTGATCGACCAGAACTGCCGCCAATTCGACGCGCGGTCGACCTCCGCCGCCTCATAAATGTAATCCGGGATCGACCGCAGCCCCGCCAGGCAAATCAGCATCACGTAGGGCGTCCACATCCAGGCGTCGACGATGACGATGGCCCAGGGACTGAGGGTCACGTCTCCCAGCATCTGGAACGACGAAGCGCCGCGCCCCGTGAAGAAGGCGACCACGTAGTTGAACAGCCCGATCTGCGGCTGATAGAGGAAGGTCCAGAAATTGCCGACAACCGCTGGTGAGAGCATCATCGGCAACAGAATGATCGTGGTCCACAGGCCATGGCCACGGAATTTCTTGTCGATCAGGAACGCAAGGCCGAATCCGAGCACAGTCTCGATCAGCACGGTCCAAACCACGAAATGCGCCGTGACCTGCATTGCCGCCCAGATATCCGGATCGGTCAGGATCGACTGGTACCAATCGGTCCCCAGCCATAGCGTCGGCGCGTTCGGCCGATTGGCGCGGTAGTTGGTAAATGACAGGTAGATCGTCCATACCAGCGGGAAGATATTGATCGCCAGCAGCAGCACGATCGTCGGTGTGATGAAGAGCCATGCGAGCGCCTGGTCCGAAAGGCCGCGGATGCGACGTATCACGCCTGGTCGGATCGGGACGGCCCGGTAGGTAATCTGCGACGAAGTGCTCAAATCGTTCATGGCCCTGGTCAATCCTGGCGTCGCGATTGTCGACTATGCGACGCCTGCGGGTTCTACCGAAGAGAGCCTGGAGCGCGCTCGGCGTGCGCTCCAGGCGTTTGCCCTAGAACTTCTTGCCTTCTTCCTTGAAGATCGCCTTCCAGTCCTTTACCAGGCCATCGAGCGCTTCCTGCGCGGTGCCCTTGTCCGCCACCACGTAGTCATGCACGCGCTTCTGTTCGGCTTGCAGGAGTTGGGCATAGGAAGGCTCGGCCCAGAAGTCGACGACCATTCCCATCGACTTCAAAAACTCGCCGGCAAACGGCGCGCTGTTTGGGAAGCCCGGATCGTTCAACACTGACTTGGCGCACGAATAGCCGCCCAGCGCCCACCACTTCTTCTGCACATCTCCACCGGAGAACCATTTGATATATTGCAGCGCCTCGGCCTGGTTCTTGGAATAAGAAACGACCGAGATGCCCTGCCCACCGAGCTGCGTCGCCCGGGTCGCGGGGCCGGCGGGATTGCTGAAGAAGCCGATCTTGTCCCCACCGACGTTCGGATCCTTGTAGAGGCCCGGGAAGAAGGCGAAGAAGTTCATCTGCAGCGCGACTTGCCCCGACTTGAACGCATCAAGCCCTTCGGACATGTAGGAGTTGGATGCGCCGGGGGGCGTACAGCACTTGTAGAGCTCCTTGTAGGCCTCGAGCCCCTTCACGGCGCCGGGCGAGTTGACGAACCCGTCCATTGAATACGGCTTCTTCGGATCCTGATACTGGAAGCCGTAATCATAGAGGTAGTTCGACACGCCCATGGTGATGCCTTCCGAGCCCCGCTCGGTATAGATCGAAGCGCCATAGACCTTCTTGCCGTCGATCTCGCGGCCCTGGAAGAATTTTGCGATGTCGCGCAGTTCATCGAGCGTCTTCGGCACGGCGAGATCGCGGCCGTACTTGGCCTTGAAATCCGCCTGGATCTCAGGCCGCGCAAACCAGTCTTTGCGATAGGTCCAGCCCACCGCGTCACCCATGGCGGGCAGCGCCCAATAGTTCGGACTGTTCTTCGGCCACTCGGAATAGCCGACCACCGTCGCCGGCATGTAGTCGTCCATGCTGATTCCTTCCTTCGTGAAGAAATCGTTGAGCTTGACGTACTGACCGTTCTCGGCGGCGCCCCCGATCCATTGCGAATCCCCGATGATGAGATCGCACAGCGAGCCATGCGAATTGAGCTCGTTCAGGAAGCGGTCGGCATAGTTGGTCCACGGCACGAACTCGAACTTCATGCCGACGCCGGTCTTGGCGGTGAAATCCTTCGACAGTTCGACAAGGGCGTTGGCAGGATCCCACGCGGCCCAGCACAGCGTGATGGTCTTGGCCTGCGCATGCGCAGGAGTAGTCCCCACTCCCACACCGAGGGCGGATGCGAGAACTCCGAACGTAGTAAGAAGCGCCTTTACTGTCTGTTTCATAACGCTTTCCCTCCCAGTGGGGCCGGCCATCGACATGGCGCGACTCTCCAACCCGCTCGAATGCTTCGAGCAGAGCGATACAGTCCTTCACGGGCTGAACGACTAAATGGACGTTTCCTCGCGCCTGCCTGGATTCTTAGGGATTCAGCCAAGCTCGATTTGTTTAGCGAAACACTAAATACTAAACATTGCAAGCACGCTCTTCTGAGGCGCGGTTGGGACTGACATGGCGTTTCGCGATGACGGCCGTGCCCCCGAAGGTCCGACAAGTTGTTCGGGTGATATCTGCAACGAGAGATTTTCTTCGCTTGGACGAGACGGGCAGCCTCGGCGACCRCTGTCCGTCCAGCAAATCTCCCACAGGGTTGGGTTCGGCAGCCCGGCTAATATGCACCGCGCGTTCGTTCGTGCCTTCCAGACGCCTGCGGCGTATCGCCAAAGCATCAGCGGTCCAACGGCCGCTTCCGAGACGGTACGAGTGCTGAAGTCTAACCAACTGGCCTTCGACAAGCCGTAAGACGTCGGAGAAAGGCTTCCACCGCTTCCTGTCGTTCATTCTCGCCATCGCGTTCCGGCCGCTACCGATCGCGTATTCCAAAAGGCGCATGATACTCCGAAAAAACACGATGCCCGACCGCGGGACGTATTGAGGTTACCGCAAACCAATCCCGAAATAGCCGCCCTGCCCGGTTCGCTTGCTCGTCGGCCACGCCAGCATGAAGGCGTGTCGCTGGAGTCGTCGGCTCCGGCATGCGCACAGAAAACGACATTGAAGTCGGATACGAACAGGATTCGGGCGAAGGACTAAACCGGCCGGGCGGGCAGCGCGAATCCCTTTTCCTGTTTCAGGCGTCGAGCGACTGGAGTCGGTACTCGGACATCCTCTGGGCGGCGATGATGACCTCGACCCTGTTCCTGGCTTGCATCTTCTGCATCAGCTCGGTCATGTAGTGCTTGACCGTCTTCTCGGTGATGCGAAGCGTCGCGGCGATTTCCTTGTTGGTCATGCCACGCAGCAGCAGCCGGACAATCTGCCCCTCCCGCTGACTGAGCTTGATGGCCTCGGCGACGCGGTGGCGGACGTCGGTGTTGCGGAGCGCGTCGATCACCCGGACCGCAAAGCCCTGGGTAATATAGGTCTCATCCTTCAGCACGGCCCGGACGGCGGCCATCAACTCGTCGGCCGAGGAGCGCTTGAGGACGTAGCCGTGAGCGCCGGCGTCGAGCGCCCGGACGGCATGGTCGACGCCGTGCTGGGAGGTGTAGGCGACGATCTTGATCGCAGGCAGGACGTTGCGGATCGTGCGGATGGCGTCGTAGGTCTCGTCGGGGACGGAGGGGCTCAGAATCATCAGCCTGGGGACATGGAAACGGGCCAGCCGGATCATGTCGGCGGCGGTGGCGCCGAAGGCGACGATCTTGAAATCGGTCGGCGTAGAAAGAAAGGTCGTGAGGGCCGTCATCATCAAAGGCTGGTCCTCGACAATCGCGATCGAAATATCGCTCATCAAACCCACCCTAAAAAGGCATCATGAATAGTTCCGCCTCCGGGAAACGGCGGTCCAAGACATTGACGAGGAAAGCAAAACCCCCGGACCCGAAAGAAAACAGCAAGTCGCAAAGTTCGTCCCGGGAAATTCCGACGGTGTGGCAAGATGCCCGGGCTGCGGCGCTAGGCCGGAAACCACCGCCGAAACTGCCGCCGATTCGCGGCTTTCGACGCCACCCTTACCCGGAAGGGTTACCGCAAAAACTCCGGCGGCCACCTCGGCCGTCGATGCCGTCGTCGGTGTGTCGGCGGGAGAATGCGTCATGCTCAGCGCTCCCGAAAGGCGCGTGTCATCTGGTCGATGACGGGCTTGGCCAGATAGGAGGCCGCGGTGCGCTCCTGGGTCGAGACGAAGACCTCCGCCGGCATGCCGGGAACGAGCTTCAGTCCCTTGTGCTGGATCAGGTCCACCTCGGCCGGAAGCAGGCGGACGTGGGCGATGTAGTGCTCCTGGCCGTTGGACGGATCCCGGGCCGAGGCCGGCGACACCATCGCGACCTTGCCCTTCAGCTCCGGCGTGGTGGCGCGGTTGAAGGCGGAGAGGCGGATGCGCGCCGGCTGTCCAACCCTCACCTGGTCGATGTCGGCCGGCGAGATGCGAATCTCGAACTTGAGGTCGGCGTTCTCCGGCACCACGGTGGCGATCTTGGCCGCCGGGGTGATGACGCCGCCCACCGTGTAGGCAAACAGTTCGTTGATGTAGCCGGACGCCGGGGAACGTATCTCGGTGCGCGACAGCCGGTCCTCGACGGCGAGCTTGCGCTCCTGAAGCTCGGCGATGCGCGCCTCCACTGTGCGCAGGTCCTTCTGGGCCTCGGTCGAGGCGTTCTGGTCCACGGCGATGATCTGCACGCGGATCTCGCTGGTCCTCACCTTGGCGCGGGCGATGCTCGCCTGGATCTCGCCCTGCTCGCCCATGATGCGGGCGTAGTCGCGCTGGGAGGTATAGACGCGCTGGTACTCGACGATCTTGCGCTCGAACAGCGACTGCAGCTTCTCGCGCTCGGCACCGACGAGCTTACCTTCCTCCTCCTTGGCGGCGAGGCGGGCCGCCATGCCCCTGATCTCCTCGCCGGTTTGGGCGATGCTGAGCTCAAGCTGTTCCTTCTGGCTGTCGCGCGCGGTCTTGTTGCCGGCGAACAGACGGGCCTCGCCGTGGATCACCGATCCGGCGGTCGAAGGGAATAACGCGTGCATGTCGCCGGGAAACTCGACGGACGTCAGGTTGTCGCGTTCGGCCACCAGGCGGGCACGGCGCCCGAGCGCCTCGACCAGCTGCGCGCGCACGATCAGATGCTCGGCCTTGATCTGGACGTCATCGAGGGTCGCCAGCACCTGGCCTTCGCGAACCTGGTCGCCCTGGCGCACCGACAGTGTCTTGACGATGCCGCCGTCGCGGTGCTGCACCTCCTTGAGGTTCTGGTCGACCTTGACCGTTCCGGCGGCGACCACCGCGCCCTCCAACATCGCCCAGGCGGCCCAGCCGCCGCAACCGGCGACCAGTAGCGCGCTCAGCACGAGGCCGGCGACGATGCGCGGCCACAGCCGCAACGGCCGTTCGCGGGGCGCGTCGATAGCCGGAGGCTCCAAGCGGGCGAATTCAGATGCAGCGACATGCTTCATGGCTTCACCTCAGGAATGAATCGACGAGAATTGCAGATGGTGGTGACCGGCGACTTCGATCGTCATGCCGTCTGCGTCGTCGTTGCCGTAATCGACGTCGATGGCGGTGTACTTGCCCTCGGCGAGTTCCTCGAAGCGGAAGCGCACTTGGCGATTGTGGCCGCCGTGGTTCTCGTCGAGGTAGATCTGTTCAAACAGGTCAGCGACTTGCTCCTCGGCGTCGCAGCCTTCCTTGATCGTAATCTGATAGGTCGCGGCCACGATCTTGTCGCCGATTGTGAAGTCGGTGATCTTCTTGACCACGTCCTGCTGCTGAGCGCCGTCATCACCGCGCTGGAACTGAAAGCAGTCATCGCCGGCGCCGCCGGTCAGGACCACCGCGCCGCCGCCGACGATGATCACGTCGTCACCGGAGCCCGCGATGATCACCTCGAAGCCATCGATCAGGTCCTTGCCGATCTCACGTCCCATGGCGGTGCCGCTGCGCAGATCGATGGTGACGGTGACGGTGGTCGCCGAATAGTCGAGGGTGTCCTGACCCGAATTGCCATCATAGGCGTCGTCGGTGCCGTCGGCCGACGCCAGCACGACGTCGTCGCCGCTGCCGCCGTCCACCTTGTCGGCTCCGCCGCCGTCGGCGATGATGTCGTTGCCGGCCCCGCCGGCGAGAGTGTCGGCTCCCGCACTCCCCGTCAGGACGTCGTCGCCCGCGCCGCCGACGACAATCTCGAACTCTGCGATCGCGTCCTCTCCGATGTCCTCACCGAAGGCTCGGCCCGAGGCGAGATTCACGGCGATCTTCTTGACGGCCGAGGAATAGTCGAGGGTGTCGGTCCCGGCTCCGCCGTCGAGGCTGTCGTCCGCGGCATCGGCCACAGCGAGAACCAGATCGTTTCCGGCCTCTCCGGCGACCGTGTCAGATCCGCCGCCGTCCGAGATCGTGTCGTTGCCGGTCCCGCCGGTCAGCGTGTCGTCGCCGGCGCCCCCGGCCACGACGTCGTTTCCGCCGCCGCCGTCGATCGAGGCCGAAGCCGATCCAGCGGCCGTGAGGGTATCGTCGCCCGCGCCGCCGATAACGATCTCGAACTCCGCGATCGCGTCGTTGCCGATGTCGGCGCCGGAGGCGGTACCCGAGCCCAGATCCACCCCGATCGAACGCGTAGCCGACGAATAGTCCAGCGTGTCTACGCCGGCGCCGCCAGCGAAGCCGTCGTCCGCGGCATCGGCGGCCGCCATTACGATATCGTTGCCCGCGCCGCCGGTGACGACGTCGTTTCCGCCACCGTCGGCGATGATGTCGTTGCCGCTCCCGCCGGACATCCGGTCGGCGCCCTCGCCGCCGTCGAGATGGTCGTGGCCGTCGCCGCCCTCAAGGGTGTCGTCGCCGGCTCCCGCCAGCAAAATGTCGCGGCCCGCGCCGCCGTCGAGGTGGTCGTCTCCCTCCTCACCCAGCAGGGTGTCGTCGCCTTCGTCGCCCCACAGACGGTCGTCGCCGGTGCCGCCGAACACCACGTCGTTGCCCGTGCCCGCGAACACGGTGTCGTTGCCGTCGCCCGCATAGACCACGTCGTGGCCCGCGCCCGCCAAAATGTGGTCGTCGCCGGCCCCACCCGAGATCCGGTCGTTGCCGCCTCTGGCGTCGATGTTGTCGTCTCCGCCGAGTCCCGCGATGGTTTCGGCGCACTGGGTGCCGAGCAGGATGTCGTCGCTCTCGGTCCCGACGATGGGCGGCGCCTCAACCACATTGAAGTAGGCTGTCTGCATGACGATGTGGGAGCCGTCGCTGATCGCGTAGGTCAGCTTGACCTCGCCGAGCATGCTCGGTGCGCGGTCGAATTCCCAGCCGTCCTCGGTGCGGACCAGAGAGCCGGAGGAGGAGAAGATGCCGACCACGGTCAGATTGTCGCCGTCCGCATCTGTGGCGCCGGCCAGCAGCGCCGCCATCGATATCGCCAGCCCATGGCAGGCCACCACGTCAGGAAGATGCACCGCGCCCGAGACGCGGGGCGCGCGGTTGCGGTGATCCGGCGCCGGCGGGTCGCGCGGTCTGTCGCCGCCGCCACCTCCTCCGCCTCCGCCGCCACCTCCTCCACCACCGCCACCGCCAGCCGCGGGGTCCTCCTGGCGAGGCCGGTGGTTGTCGTTGGCGACCTTCGGACTCGCGCCGGACCCCTTGTTGTTCAGCTCGGGCTTGTCGGTGCGCGCCCGGGCGCTGAAATCGGTCGCACCGCCGCCTACGGCGCGCTCCTCCTCGGCGTGCGCGACGATCCTGCCCTCCTCGGTCCAGCCCGACGACCGGGGCGGCTCAGGCTGCTCCTCCGCGGGTTCCTCGGCCGCCGCGAGCGCGTCCTCCTTCAGGTTCTCCTCCTCGCCCGAGCCGCGGACCTTTTCATGGTCCTCGCTGGCCCCCAGCTTCATTGGCAGGAAGCTCTTGAGGTAGGCTGTGCAGGATCCGACGATGAGCAAGAAGATCAGCGGCACGAAGCGGCGGCTGCGATCCTGCTTCTCTTCGTAGTCCTCGCGGCCGGGGGCAGTCTCGACGGTGGACTTGCGGGTGGCCTGGACGTTGATCATGCAGGCCTCCGCATTTGGGCTTCTACGGGAATCGTGCCGGCCGGGGTTGGCGCGGAAGGCTGCAGGACAGGAGTCATGATGTCCTGCTTCTTGCCGAAGGCGACCATGCGGCCGGCCTGGACGATGGCGACGAGATCGACCGCCACCAGCGCGCTCGGGCGGTGCGCGATCACGATGGCGATGCCGCCGCGAGCGCGGATGCCCTCGATCGCCGCGGTGAGCGCCGCCTCACCCTCGCCGTCGAGATTGGAGTTGGGCTCGTCCATCACCACCATGAAGGGATTGCCGTAAAGCGCGCGCGCCAGCGCGATGCGCTGGCGTTGACCTGCGGAAAGCGCGCAGCCCTGCGGCCCCAACCTGGTGCGATAGCCCTCCGGCAGCCTGACGATCATCTCGTGGACGCCGGCCGCCTTGGCAGCCTCGATCACCTTGCGGGAGTCGGGCTGGCGCTCGAGGCGACAGATGTTCTCCTCCATGGTGGTGTCCATCAGCGCGACCTCCTGGGGGAGATAGCCGATGTGCCTGCCGAGGTCGTCCTCGCGCCACTGGGTCAGGTCGGCGCCGTCGAGCCGCACGCTGCCGCGCAGCGCCGGCCAGATGCCGGTCAGCGCGCGCACCAGCGTGGTCTTGCCGCCGGCGCTGGGGCCGATGATGCCGAGCGCCTGGCCGGCCTCGAGCTCGAAGGCGACTTCGCTCAGCACCACCTGTCCGGTCCCGGGGACCGCCACGGTGATCTTCTCGACGGAGAGGCGGGCGGTCGGGTCGGGTAGCCGCATCGGCTCGTCGGCGGAGGCGAGCGCGATGACGGTGTCGCGCAGCCGTTGGTAGGCCATCCGCGCGGCGATGAAGGCCTTCCAGTTGCCGATCGCGAGATCGACGGGGGCCAGCGCGCGCGCCGAGGCGACCGAGACCGCGATGATGGCGCCAGCCGAAAGCTCACCTTTGATGGTGAGGTAGGCGCCGAGCCCCAACAGGGCCGACTGCAGCACCATGCGTAGCACACGCGAAACCGCGGCGAATCCGCCGGTGATGTCGTTGGCCCTCGTCTGCAGATCGAGATGCTCGGCATTGGCCTCGTTGAAGCGGACGACGGCGCGGCCTGCGAAGCCCATCGCCTTGAGCACCTCGGCGTTGCGCGCGTTGCAGTCGGCGATGCCGTTGCGTTCCGTCGCCGCCTTGCGCGTGGACACGATGAGACGGCGGGTCATGACTTCGCTGACCACGGTGAGCACGACGAGGACGAGCGCGCCCGCGAAGGTCAACGCGCCGAGCATCGGATGAAGGAAGTAGATGAAGGCCAGATAGATCGGCATCCAGGGCAGGTCGAACAACGCCGAGGGGCCCTGGCTGCCGAGGAAGCCACGGACGGTGTCGACGTCCCGCCCGCGCTCCAGCGCTTCGGAGGTGGAGAAGCCGAAACGCGGCATGTCGATGGCGACGCGATGCGCCAGCGGCGCGATCTTGCGGTCGATCCGGGCGCCAACCCGCACCAGCACCTGGGAGCGGACGACGTCGAAGGCACCCTGGAATAGATAGAGCCCGATCGCGAGCACCGAGAGCATCACCAGGGTGGGGATGCTGCCGCTGGTCAGCGCGCGGTCGTAGATCTGCATCATGTAGACGGAGCCGGTGAGCGCCAGCACGTTGATCATGCCGGAGACCACGAACAGAAACAGGACGATGCTGCGGAAGCCCCTTGTCAGCTCGGCCAGGCGCCGGCGCTTCGCGGGTGTGAGCTCTTTCGGTTTAGCCATTTGTTTGGATGCCCTCAGGTGCGAGGAACGGAGATCTGGCCGGAACGGAAAGATGGTCTCCCGTTCCGGCATAGGGTCGTGAGGCTAGAGCGTGACGTTGGAGCCGAGGTTCTGGTGGCCCGCGATCTCGATCTTGAAGTCGGCGGCGGCGTTGCCGTCGACGTTGCCCTGGATGACGGTGAATTCCTGACCGTTGTGAGTCTCGTAGCTCACCGCGAGCTGCCCGGCCGCGGTGAACGCGGCATCGGAAACCAGTGTGAAGCTCTGGTTGCCGTCGACGGCGTAGTTCGCGTCGATGCCGCTGAGGTCGATGCGGTCTCCCGGCTCGAAGCCGACGATGGTGTCGCCCTTGGCCGCTTCCACCGAGCTGAAGCGGAAGGTGTCGTCGCCGAGCCCTCCTTTCATCACGTTGGCGGCGGTGCCGGCGACGATGACGTCGTTGCCGGAGCCGGTGGTGACATTCTCGATGCCCCACAGCGTGTCGTTGCCGGTCTGCGAGCTCGAGGCGCTGCCGTTCGCGAGCGGGCCGGAACCCAGGTTGACGGTGACGGCCGTGCTCGCCGCTGACATGTCGAGCGTGTCGGTGCCCGACCCACCGGCGCCTTCGTCGCCGAAATAGGCGTCGTTGCCATCGCCAATCTCGGCCACGATCAGGTCGTTGCCGGCCCCGCCGAACACGGTGTCGTCGCCCGCACCGGCGTTGATCAGGTCGTCGCCCTGATCGCCGAAGATGCGGTCCGCCCCGGCATCGCCGTAGACGATGTCCGCGTCGGCTCCGGCGAACACGTGGTCGTCGCCCGCGCCAGCGAAGATCACGTCCCGGCCAGCACCGCCGTTGACGAAGTCGGCCCCCTCGCCGGCCGAGATCGCATCGGCGCCAGCATGGCCGACGGCGATGTCGTCTCCTGCGAAGGCGACGATGCTGTCGTCGCCGGGTGTGCCGACCAGCGTATCGGACTGCGCCGTGCCGTTCCGGACCACGCCGTCGGTTGCGGTCTCGGTCTCTTCTTCGTCGTCACCGCCCGCCGTTGGCGCCTCGTCATCCTCGTTCGGCGTTTCGGTTTCTTCCTCGTCGTCCTCGTCCGGCTCATTGGGTTCGAACTGGGGCGGCACCATGCCCGAGAAGGTGACCGAATGGGTTCCGTTCGAGATGGTCTTGGTGCCGTCCTGGTTCTCGACCAGGTGGTAGGTCGCCGGATCCGCCCCTTCCGGAAGCTCGATCACGTCCTCGGCCTGGAGGGCGCCGATGATGGTGTCGTTGCCGCCGTTGGACTTGAACACGATGCGATGGGCCGAGGTGAGGGCCGAAATGTCGATCGTGTCGTCGCCCTCGTCGCTATCGATCGTGATGGTGTTGAGGCGCAGGCTGGTCGCGGTGAAGTCGCCGACGACCGTGAACGTATCGCCTGCTCCCGCGCCGCCCGTCGCTCCAGTCGGTTCGATGCCGTTGATGCGGATCTCCTCGATCTCGCTCAGTTCCGCGATCACGTTGGCGAAGGCCGAACCGCCTCTTGTGACGACGATTTCCGGCGTACGCCCGCCGAAGCTCGCGATGTCGTTGCCGGCAACGGCATCCCAGGCGGCCAACGTATAGATCGTGTAGGCCTCGCTGGAGGTGTTGCCATTGATGACGAAGGTGTCGCCCGCGGTGCCTTCGGTGCCGCCATTGACGATGTCGCGGCCATCGGTCGGGACCGCCGTCGCATTGGCGTTCCAGACAATGGTGTCGTCTCCCGCACCGCCGTTGACCGTGTCTGCCCCGGCGTTGAGGCCCGGCGCGGTGACGTTGACCGTGAAATTGTCGACGTAGAAGTTGTCGCCATTGTCCCAGTTGTTGCCGTCGCCGGTAGTCCGGAAGCGGATGGCCGAGTTCGAGCCGATCTGGGCGGGCGTCAGGGCGGCGCTGAAGTTGAAGGTGCCGTTGGCACCGCCTCCCAGCGTTCCGCCGGTCAAGACCTCCCAGGCGTTGGTGTTGACATTCCGTGCCTCGACGATGACGGTCTGGCCGCCGTTGAGATTGTCGTCCTCGTAGGTGAACGACACCGTCGCCGCGGTCGCGCCGGCGAGGTTGACGGCGCGCTCGATCGTCTCGCCGCCATCGACGCCCTGATTGAACTGAAGGCGGCCGCCGGTGATCGAGATGTCGCCTGCTGTCGGGCTGGTCGTCTCGCCGCCGCCTTCAGTCCAGTTTCCCGTGAACGCGAGCGTGCCGTTGCTGTTCGAATACGACGCGGCTCCGAAGCTGTCGACGTAAGCGCCGTTGTTGCTGCCGGTGCCACCGGTCAACGTGTCGTTGCCGTCGTCGCCGTTGAGGGTATCCGCGCCCTCGCCGCCGAGGATGACATCGTCGCCACCGCCGCCGCTCAGCGTATCGTTGCCGCCGAGGCCGTCGATGAGGTTGGCACCGCCGTTGCCGGTGATGACGTCGGCGTTGGCGCTCGCCGTGCCGAACGGCGCCGGCGCGGCCTGCGCAAGGACGTAGTCGGACGCGTCGATCGCGGCCGTCGTCGTGTTGTTGACCTGGATGGTGCCGATCGTCGCCAGGGACGCATCCCTGACCGTGAGCACGGTATTGGCGCCCACCTGGGTCTCGACAACACGCGTCGCCAGGTTGGCGGCCGTGATGCCGAGGGCGCTGAGGTTGATCAGGTCCTGGCCCCCGGCCGCGGTCGAGTCGAAGCCGGTGATGGTATCGGCACCGAACCCGGCGGCGTTGTAGACCACCACGTCGTTGCCATCGCTGACGTCGATGGTGTCGCTGCCGGCGCCGCCGATAATGGTGTCGGTATCGCCGCCGGTGCCTCCGCTCAGCGTATCGTCGCCAGTACCGCCGTCGACCAGGTCGGTACCGTTGCCGGCATCGATGGTGTCGTTGCCGCCACCGCCGAAGATCTGGTTGTTGGCGCCGTTGCCGGCGATGGTGTTGGCCTGCGCGTTGCCATTGCCGTTGATGGCGTCGCCTCCGGTCAGCGTCAGGTTCTCGACTTCGGCCCCGACTGTGTATGAGACCGAGGACTGCACCGTGTCGGTGCCGCCGGCCGCAAGTTCGGTCACCACGTCGGCGGCATCGTCGACGACGTAGATGTCGTTGTCGGCGCCGCCGGCCATGACGTCGGCCCCGGCTCCGCCGTTGAGGGTGTCGGCCCCGAGCCCACCTGTCAGCGTGTCGACGTCGTCGCCGCCGTTGAGGGTATCGTTGCCGTCGCCGCCGTCGAGCGTATCGTTGCCCAGACCGCCGTTCAGGGTGTCGTTGCCCGCCAGACCGCTCAGCGTGTCGGCCAGATCGCCGCCGGTGATGACGTTGTTGCCGGCGTTGCCGGTGCCGATGAACTGGTCGGCGTCGACGCCGCGGTAGGTGAGGTTCTCGACGTTGGCCATGTTCGCGATGGAAAGCTCGGCCAGGAAGGTCTCGACGGTGTCGGTGCCCTCGTCCTGGGCCTCGATCGCGACATCGAGCAGATCGTCGATGCCGTAGGTGTCGTTGCCCGCACCGCCGACCATCGTGTCGGCGCCGACGGCGCCTTCGAAGTCGTCACCAGCGAGGTTCAGCCGGGCGTCGAGATCGTCGTTGCCCGCACCGCCGACCAGGAGGTCGTCGCCGAGCCCGCCGACGAGGTCGTCGTTGCCGGTGCCGCCGAAGATCAGGTCGTTGAGGCCGCCGCCAGTGATCTCGTCGTCGACGCCCTGCTCGCCCACCACGAAGTTGGCCTGAGTGTTGGTCACCGCATTCAGCGACATGTCGACGTCGCCGCCTGCCCGGTCGGCCGGATCGGAGCGGCTGATGAAGTAATCCTCCGCGCCGAGCGCATAGCCGGCGAAAGTCGCGCCGTTGAAGTTGATGCGTTCGACGCCGGTCTGCGCGTTGTTGCCGGTGAAGTGGCCTGCCACCGTGATGGACTGGGCGACGGAGCCCGTAGGCCCGGTCGGTAGGCTGTAATTGATGACCAGGTCGCCGGTCTGGGTCGCGGTGCTGCTGTCGAAGGCGTCCAACGCGGTGATCGTCGGTACCGGAAGCAGGGTCACCGGGTCGATGATGGGCTGACCGGACGCGTCGACCGCGTTCGGAGCCTGGATCGAGATGCGGTCGGCGGTGCCGCCGCTGGCGGCATTGACAGCTTCGTTGATGAGGTCGTTGCCGTCGCCGAGCCCGAACGCGTAGGTGTCGTTGCCGAGACCGCCGTTGAGGGTGTCAACGCCGCCGTTGATGCCGGCTCTGACGATCGTGATCGTCAGGTTATCGACGTAGAAATTGTCACCGTTGTCCCAGTTGTTGCCGTCGCCGGTTGTCCGGAAGCGGATTCCCGAGTTCGCGCCGATCTGGGCGGCGGTCAGCGTCGCGCTGAAATTGCCGTTGCCTGTCGCGGTGGTGCTGCCGAGCGTGCCGAGAACCTCCCAGGTGCCGCTGCCGCTGTTGCGGGCCTCGACGATGACACTCTGGCCCACGCCGAGATTGTCATCCTCGTAGCTGAAGGACAGCGTTGCGGCCGTAGCCCCCGCCAGGTTCATCGAGCGTTCGATGGTTTCGCCGCCATCGACGGTCTCGTTGAAACGAAGGCGATTGCCATCGATTTCGATGTCGCCGCTCGTGGCGCTGTTGTTGTCGTTTTCCGTCCAGTTTCCGGCGAAGTTTGCAGCATTACCATCGTTGCCGGAATAGCCGCCCGAATTGAAGTTGTCGGCAATCGTTCCCGTCGCAGAACCCGGACCGCCGACCAGGATGTCGTTGCCGCCGAGACCGTTGAGCACGTCGGCTCCGGCAAGGCCGACGATGATGTCGTCGGTCGCCGAACCGTTCAGCACGGGACGGTTGTCGGACGGCGGGCCCTGCGGGGCGAGGCCATTGTCGCTGAACGGGGTGCCTACGACGATACCGAGAGTGCCGTCGGAAAACTGCAACCTCTCCATGTTGCGCAGCAGGTCGGTGCCATCGAGCGGATCGAGGCCGCCGGTGTTGGAGACCACGAGGGTGCCGTCGGCGCGCGCCGAGAACGAATAGTTGGCGCGGACGTCGGAGTAGACTGCGGTGTCGATGTCCGATGCCGCCGCGCCGTCGGAGACGATGTCGCGGACGATCTTGAGCTGGCCAGGATTGATCTGACCCGAGAACACTTTCTGGACCAGAGTCGTCATGCTGTCGTGGAACTCGAGCACGGTGTTGCCGACCGGGCCGTTCTCGTCGAAGTCGGACATCACCGCGATGCGCACCCGCAGCCATCGGTCGCCGTCGAGGATATCGTCGCCGCCGCGGCCTTCGATGAGGTCGCTGCCGGCACCGCCGAGCAGGATGTTGCCGCCGACGAAGCTGCCGTTGGCATCGAACGAGGCCGGTCCCGCGCCGGCGAGAAGCGCCTGCAGGCCCGTGATGAGGGCGATGCCCTCGGCATCCAGGGCACTGCCGCGGAAGCCTTCGGTCGGCACGAGGTCGGCGGTGACGTCGGAACCGCGGATGACGTCATTGTGGGCCGATCCGGACGCGCCTTCGACCTGGGTGAAACTGTCGAGCGCCGCGTTGCCCGGAAGCACCGGCAGACCGGGCAGGATCACCCGGTTGAGGTCGACGTCGACCGCCAGATTCATGTTGGCGTAGGTCGTCCAGTCGTAGCCGGACATGCCGTCGAACTTGCCGCGACCAAGGCTGCCGAACCAGATATCGTCGCCGCCTTCGCCAATGAATTCGTCGAAGCCGCCGTCCCCGTGGAACACGTCGTGGCCCTTGACGGCATCGAGCTGGAACTGGTCGTCGAAATTGTCGCCGACCGCGCCGGTCCAGGCGCCGATCTCGATCCAGTCGTCACCTTCGCCGCCAAGCGTCTGCTCGGTGGTCTTGCTGCCGAGAACGAAGTCGTTGCCGACCCCGCCGAAGGCCTCATCGAGACTGTCGGCGCCGAGCACGATGAAGTCATTGCCCTCGTCGGCGACGATCAGGTCGACGCCCTGGCCGGCGTTGACCGCGTCGTGGCCGCGGCCGGTGCGCATGATGTCGTCGCCGAACTGGTCGGTGATGATGTCGTCACCGTCGCCGCCGATGTACTGGTCGTTGCCGGCGCCGCCCTCCATGCGGTCGTTGCCGGCGTCGCCATAGAGGGTATCGTCACCCTCGCTGGCGATCAGCGTGTCGGCCTGGTCGGTACCGCCCAACAGGACGTGGTCGGCGCCGGTATAGCGCAGGTAGTTCGCTTCGGCTCCATCGGTCGCCGGGTTGTCGCGCAGGACCAGCGGGGTCAGGATCGTGCCACCGGTCGGATCGGCCGAATCGAGCCCCGGATTCCACTGCCGGGTCTGGTCGACTTCGAGGATGAGGCCGGGCGTGGAGAACACGTCCGAAGGCAGATGGCCGGCGTCGGCATTGAGGCCGATTACCTTGGCGAAGGTGTTGTTCTCCATCTCGGACAACAGATGCAGCCCGTCGAGCCGCTGCAGGTAGTAGAAGCGGTCGCCGTCCTGCAGCTTTTCGAGCTGAACCTCGAACACGAAGTTGAAGGTGGAGCCCAGCATGCCGCCGAACGGCATGACCTTCTCGGCGAGACCGCCGATCCAGAGATCGACGTTCTCGAGGCCGCCCAGCGAGCCGCCGGCGTAGATGCCGGTCGCGTTGAGGAAGGCTATGCGGTCGGCATTGAATGCCGCGAGCTCGGCCGGGTCGGTCGGAACGACGACGTCGCCGAAGCTGGTGCCGAAGATCAGCGCCATGGCCGCGTCGCGCTTGCCTTCGACCGTCGTCTCACCGGTGATCAGCGTGTGCGTTCCATAGGCGGCGACGAAGTTGATGATCGAAGCCTCGTTTTTGAGGTGGCTCGCGAAGTCGACCCAGCTCGCGTAGGGCCGCAGCTCTTCGGCGTGGCTGCTGGCCTCGAAGAAGTCGCGGCGCGCAACGTTCAATGACGGCACGCCTGCATCGCGTCCTCGCGCAAGGTTGATGGTAGCCAGATCGAGCGGCAACCCGAGCAGATTGTTGCGCAGCGCGCTCGTGACGAACTCATCGATCTCGTTGCCGACCTGCCGCGTCATGCCGCGGATGATGTTGCCGGCGGCGACGCTGTCCGCGACGGTGTGGCCCGAGTCGAATTCGATCGGGTTGAGGAAGGCCTCGATGAGCCCGATCTGGTCGTTAGTGAAGGTCGGGTCGAGCCGGTCGATCGTCTCGGTCAGCATTGAGTGGCCGAAGCGGTAGACCACGTGCGCGAATTCGGCGACAATGCTCGGATTGATGTCGGCGTGGTATCCGTCCGGCACGACGAAGAAGTCGATGTTGGGCTGCACCTTGCGGGCGAAGTCCTCGAAGACGAGATGTTGGTATTGCATCTCGGTGCCGAACTTGGCGGCCTGGAACAGGCGTTCGCCATCCCAGACGAGGGCGGCGATCTGAGAGGGCGTCGTCGGCAGTGCGGCGAGGTCGACGGCCAGCCATTCGTTGAGGAAGGCCAGGTCGTTCGAGGCCAGGACGATCTCTTTGGTGTGCTCGACCAGCCGGTTGTGCTCGGAGTGGAAGATGTGGTGGACCGCGGTCAGGCCGATGTTCTCGTTGGCGCGGCCGTCGCCGGCGATGAAGTGGGCGTCCAGCAGTTCGTTGTCGTAGACCGCCGGGTTGTTGCCGGGGTTGAGCAGCCCGATTTCAATGTCGCCGTCGGCGATGCCGTTCGGCACGGCATCGTGCGCGATATCGGCAAGGAAGGCGGCGTTGATACGGATCGCGGTGGCGACGCTGACCGGCACCGTCGAGGTGCCGGAGATGACGATGTCGTCCGCAGTGTTCGGAATGCCGTCGGCGCCGACGCCGGTGATCACCTGGGCGAAGCCCGCGGCATTCGGAATGAAGTTGCCGTACGGGTCGGTGCGAAGCAGCGGCACCGCGCCGACGTCCTGGTCGGTCAGGAGGATGCCGAGCATCCTGGCCTGTTCCTTGACCTCGCCCCAGGTGGCCATGCCGCCCGGCTGGTCTCCGCCGCCCTCGATCAGCTTGCCGGTAGCGTGCGGGACGCCGTTGGCGTCGAGCGCATACTGGCGCAGGAAAACCTGGTGGGAGGCATGCGACGTATAGGTCTGGTTCTGGTCGACAAACGGCGTCGTGGTGTTGACGGGACGCACGTCGTCGGCCGTCCCCATGACGCCGTCGGCGCCCGGGCTGACGGTGG
Source organism: Bradyrhizobium sp. 2TAF36 (assembly GCF_052114925.1). NCBI lineage: Bacteria > Pseudomonadati > Pseudomonadota > Alphaproteobacteria > Hyphomicrobiales > Nitrobacteraceae > Bradyrhizobium > Bradyrhizobium sp. 2TAF36. The sequence continues at coordinate 93,691 of NZ_JBFRFR010000006.1, forward strand.
CGCGGGTCAGGACCATGAAGTTGGTCGGGCTACCCGGCACGTACAGCGGATCGTCCGGCTGGAGCGGAACGAACACGGTGCCGCTGCCGCCCTTGTTGACGAGATCCAGACCGTGATCGAAGAACTGGCCGAACAGAGTGAACCAGGAGTTGAACGGGGCCGACAGGCCGACGTCCGGAGAGACGTTGACGACCTGGACGTTGTCGCCGTCCATTGTGATCCCGAACGGCTCGAGGCCCGCATCGCGGACCGCGCGCGCCACCGCCAGATCGTTGAGCACGTTGTTGTGCGCCGCCGTGGCCGCCGCGAAGGCGTCGATCGCCGCCTGTTCGGCCGCGCCGGGAACGGTGGACTCGTCGCCGTCGCTCAGCTGGTTCGCCGCCGCCTTGGCGTTCTGCATCACCACGCGGGCCTGATACTCGGCGTCGAGCGCGGGTTTGAAGGCGTTGTAGATATCTTGCACGAGGGCGACGTTAGCCAACGTGGCCTCGACGATCCCGCCGGACTGCAGGCCCTTCATGATCGCCGCCGGGTTGGCGAGCGTCTGATCGACGATCAGGTTAGAGATGGTGCGCAGGCTCGAATCGAACACCATCGAACCCGGGTTGTTGGACGGCGCGTAAGACGTCGGCACGGCGGGCGCGCCCGGCGGCAGGAAATTGCCCGGTACGTTTTCCGCGGGCCTGAAGGTCGGATCCAGCAGTTCGGGGAACGGCATGTCCGCGGCGCCCCACTTCTCCTGGCCGGGCAGCAGGTTGTTGTTCTGTCCGTCGACGGTACGAAGGCCGATGCTGAGGTTGTAGGATGGGACGGAGCCGACCTGGCCGGCCAGACCGGCTCCGTAGAGCGGCGCGGCGTTCGGGTCGAGCGGATTGACGATATAGGCGGCGTGCTTCTCCGCGACCTTGATCTGCGCGAGAATGAAATCCAGATCGCTCCTGATGTATGCAACCATGGCGGCCTCACCTGTTGTGGCGCACGGTCCGCCGCGGCGGCCGAGCTGTTGAAATTTTTGCGAGCCGTCCGCGTCGGATGGCTCCTATGGGCTCAGGTTAGATTTTTCTGTGAACAACGGGACAGGGTACAAGGTCCAACGACCTCGTGGGACCGAGGTCTGGCGCTTCGGCCGACCATGGTCGTAGGACCTTGGTCCGATCGTCGGACGACCATCCTCGCTTCGCCAGCGCCTCGGCGCGGCGGGTGAAGCAGTGTTTTCCGGATGTTTTCGGGAGACTTGGCCGCGCCCGATCGGAGAAGCCGTCGCATCGATCGGGCATCATGGCGTGCGGAACATGCAATGCTGGGCCGAGGACTGCCGGAGCACCGCATCGCAAGCGTCAAGAGCGCTCCAGGCCGACGACTTCTTCGCGTCGTGTCAATCGTGAGGACCCGGAAGTTCGCTGATCCTAACATCGGCTCTAACCCGCAGATCAGTGCTGATCCGCCAACATGGCATCGATGTATATGGGAATTTCCGGCTCCTGAACGCGATGACGCTTGGCCGCCCCACGAGCGTCCTCAGCCCCTCAAACCGCCAATAGGTCACCGCGCTGGAAGCTCTACTTTCGTTACACTGAAGGCTTTGCTCGCATGTATCGCCACCCGCGGCTCTAGAGACGATTACGCATTGTCGCTATGGACGGCGCGATGCCTTCTGGCTTCGTGCCTGCCTAACTATCTTCTTTCTGAAGGAGAGAATGCAGACGTTGAGCGAGTTCGGACACGCCAAAGGGCTTGTGAATAATAGGGAACTCGTCTGTCGCCCCGTGACGCGCGAGCACGTCTCCCACGTAGCCCGACGTAAGTAGTATCTTGATCCTGCTGATCCGCCGCTTTGCTTCGCGAGCAAACTCGACGCCATTGGGACCATTCGGCATGACGACATCGCTGAACAGAAGATCGAACCCCTGATCGCTGTCGAGAATCCGGATGGCTTCGGTACCGTTGTGAGCAAGGCGAATCCGATAGCCAAAGCTCGTCAGCATTGCAGACACGACTTCCAACAGATCTTCATTGTCCTCGACCAAAAGAATTCGCTCGGAGCCTCCCGGCATAGCCCGGGTCTGTTCGGCTTCCACCTCGTCGCGAGCCTCCTGATTGGCTCTCGGCAGGTACAGTGAGATCGTGGTGCCGGCGTTAGGGGCACTTTCGACTGAAATATAGCCACCGGATTGCCGGACGAAGCCATACACCATGCTGAGACCGAGGCCAGTGCCCTTGCCAACTTCCTTGGTAGTGAAGAAGGGCTCGAARATCCGGTCTCGTACCTCGGGAGACATCCCCTGCCCCGTATCCGAGACGGACAGCCTCACATATGATCCGGCCGGACATTCAGCGACGGCTTCCCCGTCCAGAACGACGTTCCGCGCCTCGATCTCGAGCACTCCGCCGCCCGGCATCGCATCGCGACCGTTCAGCGCTAGATTGAGAAGGGCAGTCTCCAGCAGGGATGGATCCACCTGACAGAGCCACAATCGCTCGTCGATCTTCAGCCTGACCTCGCATTCTGCGCCGACCGCCTGACGGACGAGCCCCTGGAAGTTGGAGATCAGCTCGCTGGCATTGATCAGTTTAGGGTTGAGCTTTTGCCGTCGAGAGAAAGCGAGGAGCTGTGCGGTGAGCTTCGCCCCCCGGTCGGCGGCGCGCCGCGCAGTCGCGGCGAAGCGCCGGATCTTGCCGTCATTTGCCGCGCGCTCGATGAGATCAAGGTTTCCCGAAACGACGGCAAGCAGGTTGTTGAAGTCATGGGCAACACCGCCCGTGAGCTGTCCGACGGACTCCATCTTCTGACTCTGATGAAGCTGCTCCTCGATGCGCTGGCGCGCCTCCACGGCATGCTTTTGCTCGGTGACGTCTCGAAAGAAGATCGCGATCCCTTCGCCAGAAGGAAACGCGTTGATCGCATACCAAGCGGCACGACGAGGACAGTGCGCTTCGAACGAAACCGGACGGCGGTCCGACATGACTTCCCGAAGCTGCTCGACGATTCCCGTATCGGGGGCATCCAGAAGCGACGCCTGCAGGTGCATTCCAATCAGATCACGCCCCTGAGCGATCTGAGACCAGGCCCTCTGGTTGAAGAAGCTGATCCGCCAATCGTGGTCGACAATCACGACGCTGTCGGTTGTGCTTTCGAAGAGCATCGTAAGCCGGGCCGCGGCGTCCTCGGCCTTCTCTTTTGCATCGGACAATTCCTGCTCGCGGCGATCCAGCGCATCGGCCATGGTGTTGAAGGCGCCGGCTACACCCGCGATTTCAGAACTGCCGCCAATGTTCACACGGCGAGCATAGTCGCCGAGGCGCCATCGGTTCGCGGCGTCAACCAATAGTCCGAGCGGCCGATGGATGAATTGCCGGGCGCCAAGCAGCGTCAGGCCCAGCACCATCATGGCGCTGAGGGCGATGAGGAAGATGTCATGTCGGGTCCGGCTCTGGATCTCGGCAAAGGCGTTCGCCTTGTCGAGACCGAAGCTGACGCGAAGTCCCCCAGAATCGGGCCCGAGAGCCGAGAAACCCACGATCCTCTCGACGCCGTCGACATCAACCAGGTCGGCTGCGAGACCGTCGCCATACTGCCTCCCATCACCAGCGCGAACCAATTTCTTACCGACAAATCGGTCATTGTCCGGGTAGCGGGCAAGGAAGGTGCCGTTGCGATCGGTGATGGCCAGCGCGTCTCCCGCCGGAACACCCGCGCGCGCGATGTAGTCCGCTAACCAGTCCAGGCCGAGAGGCGCAATGATGACGCCCCCTGGCTGACCATTATCTCCGTAGAAAGGCAGAGCAAACTGAATGAGTTTCCGATCGACGGACAGACCGATCGAGAATTGTCCCACCGTAAACGCGCCCGTCTTCAACGCATCCGCAAAGTAGGGACGCCCGGAGACATTCACCGGCTTGCGATCCGTGTTCGTATCGCAGAAGGGCTGGCCACTCAGATCGGTAGCGACGAAAGTGAGGAAAGCCGGAAACCGGGACCTCATCCCCGCCATCGCCGCATTGCACCCCTTGCTATCTTTCGCCTTTATCGCAGGGAGTTCGGACAGCGCAATCAGGACCTGCCGAATGCCCTGAACGATCTGTTGCTGCTGTTCGGCGGCGAGCTTAGCGAGACCGAGCGCCTGATTCTGTACGTCCACTTGGCGCGCGCGTCGAAGGTTAACTTCGTTGTACGCCTGAATCGAGATAGCGGGCAATAACGCGACTGCGACAAGCGCCAACAGGCGCGACAAGATGGTCATTCTCTGCCGTATTCAAATCGTCCCGGAGCTTGCTGTGCATTTCAATCCCAATGGGGATACGCTTATAGGCGTTCGTCATTCCAATCACGATCGTGAGAACCGAGTGACCGCTCGTTGAACATGCGCGGCGGCGCGAGCTTCATCCGCACCCGCATTCAAATGACACATGTTGCATGTTCGCCCCTGCAATCCCGCCCCACTCGCGAGCGCCATGACATCGCGCGGTGGTACAGCCAAAATCGACAATCTTGGTACTGTTTTTTGAGCGGGCATCGCGCATCTATCTGCCAAGACCAACGGCAACTCGGATGTAACTTCGACCTGTGGAGCGACGGTTCGAATGCGTCGGGCGCGATCGCGCCACGGCGTCGGAGTATTGCGTCGGTAATTTGGACCAAACCTACTTTGCTTAAAGCACGGCCTTGCTCATCGTCGCTCATGAAATGCCAGGCGATCACAGATCCGATCTGGACCGCGCCAGCGATACCGGCAAGCGCCGGTACTTCATGGCCCAACCATCCTGGAAAGGCTGGCGGTGATGGAGTTATGGCCTAACGAATCGGCGGATGTGTTTCGGTAACGGAAGGAGCCGCCTGGATCGGTTCCGTTACAAGCGCCTTTATCTTGTCGAAGTCTGTCTTTGACCCTCCAGGCACGATTAACCTTGGCGGTTAGGCTTACCGAGCAAGCATCTCCGCGAGAAGCTTGACGGCCGATCTATGAGCCGTTGGCCAGAACCGATAGATTGTAAGGATTGAGTCGTTGCGTTCGAGTGGCGCGCGTGAGTTTTCAGCTTTCCATATTGAAGATTTTGGCAGGGCAGCCAGACGGCCGGGGAAACCTTGAGCTTATCAAGCTGCATCTCGCGGTTTTCTATACGAGCGGCCCTGAATGGACGTTGCGTATGAAGCGTCTCGCTGAACTTGCGCCGGATCTTGATGCGTTCAGCCAAGGACTCATCACTCGTGAACGCGGCGCATGGACTATCACGAACCAAGGACGCGACTTCCTTGCCAAACTCGAGGAGGCTGCCTTGGGTGCAACGCCGGCCATACGGCCCCCCGACCCAGCCGAGCCGGTTGAGGTCGAGCAAGCCTCGCCAATAGCTCCTCCAGCGGCGGCTTCTCTGCCGAAAGTACTGGAGCGATCGCACGGGCGCCCCCAAGGCAAACACCGCAAGAACCATCGCAAACGATCGGCTTAAGTCGGCTGAATCTTGGATCGCGAAACGAGGACGACTTCGCGACTACATCGACCATCGGCCCCGGACCCGGCGAGTGCAAGAGCGCACCTGCGTTAGTATCACTTGGGCCGCTTAACGACACCAGATCGCTTCGCAGATGGCTTCCGGGTGACGATCGTTTCAATACTTTGCAGAGTCCGCGCGAATTCGGACCGCAGCTGCTGCACGTGTGCCGTATCCTTCGGCTCAGATAAAAATGCAATCTTCACGAGGAAGCGGTTCAATCGCGATGTGACGAGAAGATTGTCAGAGTGTTGCGAGCGCAAGTTCGTGATCTGTCGTCGTATCTCAACGAGATCGAACCGGTCATCGTCGGGCTTATTCGCCAAATGAAGCTCATACCGTTGCGGTAGATAAACAAAGCCGCCGCGCCGAATATCTTGGCGCGACGACCTCGCCATGGTGAACCCGGACGGGGCAATGTCCGGTGCAGAGAGGTTAGCGCTCCGCAGCTCGGGCGCAATCGAAGACGCGGATTAAGCTTGATGTCGTCGCGGAAGGTTAAATCTGGAACAAGCGCTACTGTGGTCTGCAGCACGCCCGCGCGTCCAGTTAAGCGCCTCTTGTCCAGCGACCTCCCGGCGACACGATCAAGGTTGGAGCCTAGCGCTTTGGCGCGGGTTACGTCGCGCTCAATCGACCGCTCGGACTTGCCGGATTTTGCCGCCGTGTCCTTGGCACAACTGTCTATAGAGCCGTCAAGCCGCCTTTCGCTTGGAGATCAGCTTCGCCCGTTGCGCCGGCGTCAGGTCGCGGCGGATCAGGTTTTCGTCGATTTCCATAGGCGCGGAGGAGCCGCAGCCACGCGCTATTGCTTGGCGCACGCAGCGCCGCGGCGCGCCAAGCGCCCAGGCCAGTGGCGGCAATGGGAAGCGCGTTGCTCAGCGCGCATTCCGCTGCGTCCTAAAGGGTCTTCAAGCGAATACTTGCGGATGCTTGTCTCTGAGTCATTGCAGGCAGTTACGCCTGATTGATCGGCTCTTCGAGCCACAAAATCGCTTCCGACTTTTGATCAATCGTTATCGTTGTGCCTCGCTATCCGACCAACACGTAATTGCGCGAGTGTTGTTCGGATACCTTTGTGGGCGAACCTAAGAACCAAATCACCAGATCGGCGTTATCCCGGCACTATGGAGCCGTTTCGCGGAGGTCTAATGATGGACCCGAATCGAGCAGCTTTAGTCCTATCTGCTATCGCACTGGCCATCGCCATTGGAACGGCAATCACGTCAGAGCGCCTCGATACTCGTACGGCCAGCAACGACGCACCTCCCGGAACGGTAGGCCTCGCTAGGCCGCACCCGCCGCTGGACCGTGCGGCAGGTGAACCGATACAAACGGTAGGCGGGCCGCCTAGCGCGAGTATTCGGCAGCGTCCCTGACCGAACACTGGCCACCCAGCGAGAGCGCTACCGAAGCTCCTTGATGTGGCCGGTGCTGTCGACGATGAGCGACCGCTCCGTACCCTCCTTGATTGCTCGGTAGGTCTTGATCTTGCCGCTCGGGACCTCCTGAATCTGCGAATAGCCCGCGGCACGTAGCTTGGCCTCAATCTCCCCCTGCGTCAGGGCGAGCACAGGCGAGGACGCCCACACCGTTACAACAATGGCAATGACTGTTCGCATCGTTCGCCTCCTTGCTCCGCCAGAGGATGCGATAGCTCCTACTTTTTGCGCACYGTCTCACTGARGTTCGCCAATTTTCGCTAGCGATTAGTCGAGCKACAAAGCGAGAATCGCTAACTCTTGTTAATCATTGGGGCACACGCTCTACGTCAGATATTTCATACTTCTATTTTTTTGCCGCGCATGGCTTTTGATCGAAGAAAATCGGACCGTGTTCAATTTGCCCATCAGCACGCCGTCAACTTGATGGCTGCTAAGAGGAAGTCTGCGTCGTGAGCGCCATGCTGCAAAACATGGAGCTGATCGTCCAGCGCAGCTTGCCTACTCTTGACGTAGAGTCCCTTGAATGTTGTGAGGCAAAAGAAGCACTTTTCCGAAGCAAAGATGGCTTTTTGCTCTATCTAACAGATGGAACCCCACCGCCTCTTGGTAGGGAGCGAGTGGTCCCATTGAGTCTTCGTCAGGCACTCCTCTGGCTAAACGAAAACCAACTCTCCGAGGCTGGGTCTTTTTGGGCATAGCGGAGAGCAGCTTAGCTGCAATACCGGCAAAACCAAGTTTGCGTCTGGGCCCAACCCGCTTAAGCAGCTCGCGGAGTTGCGGATGGAGCATCCCCGCGCGAGACCGCAATCGCATTGAGGCCAATCCGGATCCTGCCTTCAAATCACCTCCGCCGATGCTGTTGGCTTACGTTCTCAACCAGGCCCTGATCACGATCCGCCACCGGGTGCTGTTCTGGGAGCGTCTCGGACGGGTTGAGGCACGCTTATTGCTCCCTGCCCCCACGCGACGCGCATCAACTCGGCGTCACGCCAATGCTCGACCCGCCTACTTGATCGTCGCGTGCACTGTGATGACCGATGTGCCAGAAGCCTTCGGCCCCTTGCCCGTTGCTTTGATGGCAAAGGTGTCACTTCCTTTGTATCTGGCCCTCGTCCTGTACTCGTAAGTCGCAACGTTGAGCTTCTTCAGTTTGCCGTGTGCTGGCTTTTGCGAGATTTCCGAGCTACTCGCCGTGCCGCGCAACGTGATCGGGAAGATGCAACTGTCCCCAGACGCGACGCTGATGTCGCCGGTCGAGTTCTCGCCCCAATCCGCCAATTCCATTGATCTGGAACATTCCGAAGCCGCCAGGACGATAGAAACATAAGTTGGGCTGGAAGCTCCCGCGACAAGCGCCAGAGTGGCAAGGCTAGACAATCGCATCGTTGATCTCCCGGATCATGCCGCAGCTTAGCGCGAATCGGTATGCTCTGCCCCTCCGTTACAGGAGCCTGCGGGCCAAATTCCGGACGCATGCACCGCAGCAAATGGAGTTCTTAGTCTGCCCGATCGTCGGTGGGCAAAGCGCCGTTGTTGCAGGCGAGCGCTGAGAGGCGCTGAAGCCGACCGGGAACCCTGCCGCGCGAGTCTGGATTCCCGCGATGGTTGGAGTAAGGTCGTGCGGCCTGCGCAGAACAATTGCAAACGACATCCGGGAGGAAGTGATGCTCGACACCACGCTTAGCGCGCGCGTCCAGGTTTTCCTCGACAAGTTTGAAGCCGCGCTTGCGGCGGGCGATCTCGACGCCGCCGTAGGAATGTTCGCTCCGGAATGCTACTGGCGCGACCTCGTTACCTTCACCTGGAACATCAAGACCATGGAAGGCCGCGATCAGGTCCGCGACATGCTCGCGCATTGCCTCGCGCATGTGAAGCCGCGCAACTGGAAAATCGCCGAGGGTGAAACGCCAACCGAGGCCGGCGGCGTGACCGAATCTTGGATCACGTTCGAGACCGAGGTCGCGCGCGGATATGGACTCATCCGCCTGCAGAACGGTCAGATCTGGACGCTCTTGACAACCATGGCCGAACTGAAGGCCCATGAGGAAAAGGCTGGCTTCAGCCGACCGCTCGGCGCCAGGCATGGCGTCAATCCCGGCGCCAAGACCTGGAAGGAACTGCGTGACGAGGAAGTCGAGCAACTTGGCTTCAAGACCCAGCCCTACGTGCTTGTCATCGGCGGCGGACAGGGAGGCATTGCGCTCGGGGCCCGGCTGCGCCAACTCGGTGTGCCGACGATCATCGCCGAAAAGAACGCACGCGCCGGCGATTCCTGGCGCAACCGCTACAAGTCGCTCTGCCTGCACGACCCCGTCTGGTACGATCACTTGCCCTACATCGATTTCCCCAAGAACTGGCCTGTGTTCTCGCCCAAGGACAAAATCGGCGATTGGCTGGAAATGTACACCAAGGTCATGGAGCTGAACTACTGGTCGAACACCACGGCCAAACGCGCCAGTTGGGACGACACCAGGAAGGAATGGACCGTCATCGTCGAACGCGATGGCAAAGAGATTAGTCTGCGGCCCAGACAGCTTGTGTTCGCGACCGGCATGTCGGCCAAGCCGAACATGCCGAAAATCAAAGGCATGGAAACGTTCAAGGGCGAGCAACACCATTCCTCACGCCATCCCGGCTCCGGCGGCTACAAAGGCAAGAAGGTGGTGGTGATCGGCTCGAACAATTCGGCCCATGACATCTGCGCTGCGCTATACGAGGCCGGCGTCGACGTAACGATGGTACAGCGCTCAACGACGCACATTGTGCGCTCGGATTCGCTGATGGAGAGTATCGGCGATCTTTATTCCGAACGCGCCGTCCGCGGCGGAATGACGACGGCAAAGGCCGATCTGATCTTCGCTTCACTGCCCTACCGGATATTGAATCAGTTTCAAAAGCCGGTCTACGACAAGATCCGTCAGGACGACGCCGCTTTCTATGCCGGGCTGGAGAAGGCCGGCTTCAGGCTCGACTTCGGTGACGACGATTCCGGGCTATTCATGAAATATCTGCGCCGCGGCTCGGGCTATTACATCGACGTCGGCGCCTCACAGCTTATCATTGACGGAAAAATCAAGCTGTGCGCTGGACAGGTCGAGGAAATCACGCCCAACGGCGTCAGGCTCGACAACGGCAAGGAATTGCCAGCGGACGTAATCGTCTATGCCACCGGCTATAGCTCGATGAACGGCTTTGTCGCCGATCTCGTGAGTCCGGAAATGGCCGACAAAGTCGGCAAGGTCTGGGGCCTCGGCTCGAATACGACAAMGGACCCCGGCCCATGGGAAGGTGAGCAGCGCAACATGTGGAAGCCGACGCAGCAGGACGGCCTATGGTTCCACGGCGGCAATCTGCATCAGTCGCGACATTACTCGCAATTCCTTTCCCTGCAGTTGAAGGCTCGCTACGAGAGCATCCCGACGCCGGTCTACGGCCTGCAGACTGTCCATCACAAGGCCTGAAATTGCCGAGCGCACAGCGGGGCTCGCGGATTGCGAGCCCCGTGCCATTTCCGGGTCTCCACACTCGCTAGCGCAATGGCCGCCTTGTCAGCGCGCAGCAGAAAGGGCTCGGCAATGGTTAGGCCAAGCGCTTTCGCACTCTCCGGGTGTCATCGAAGCTGCCGCCTCGTTGATCATCGCGCACGAGATTGCTGGAGATCACAAAGATATCTTGGACCGCGTCGGCGACACGGGCAAGCGATGGTATTTCCAAGCGCAGCGCATCCCCGAGAAACTGAAGGCGATGGAGCTATGGTCAAAAGCGCTGTTAGATGCATTTCACAATGCCGGCGGACTATTTCCCTCGTAGTCCGTCCCGTTACTCTATCCGACGCGAGCCCCGGCTACAGCCCTGGAAGCAGAGAAAATGTTTTCCAACGCTAGTCCCCGCGGCAGCAACGATGCACTGCGCGGGGGGCATTGAGTTTTATCAGAGGTGTTTGGTTTGCGGGCGGACTAGGCCGCCACACGGCCGAACATGGCGAGCGAGCGCTTAACCATGTTATTTGCAGCGCGATCCGTGATCGTGATGTCCAGGCGCTGGCGGCTCTTCGGATAGACCTTGGCGCGCTTCACATCGGTCATATACCAGCCGGCGCGGGTTCGGGTGAGCGTCACTTCCGTCGTGATGACAGCGTACTTGTAGCTGTTCGCAGCGGGACCAGAAGGACGGAGGACAAGCTTGGCGCCGGGGCGATCGCTCTTGGCAATATCATAGGAGGTCAACATTTTTTCTGCGAGGCGCGCGAAATTCGTCAACTTCGCGGGGTCCGTGATGGTGAAGGAGGTGGCTCCGCGGTTGATAGCATCAAGCTCCGCTTGTATGGCCTCCACGTCAACGTCAACGCCGTCTACTCTAAGCTTCTTCATTTCAATTGCTCCATTCTTATGATGCACACTGCATCAAGGCCGTATCGTAGCGTTGCGTTTTTTTCGAAGGCAATTGAGCCCGGTTTGCTCTCCCCATAAATCTCGTCAAACGGAAGTAGAACGCTGTTTTCAACCTGCCGATATCGCCAGATAGCGCCTTTTCGAGTGTTTTGCGGCACAGATCGCGCCAACGTCGGCGCTGACTACATGCTTCACCGACCACCACCGGCCGCGGCCGGTGGTGGTGGTGGTGGTGGTCGGTCCGCGACCGACGCCGGTGATGTCGGCAAACCAATAGAGGGCCGCCTCGACTTTCAGATTTAACTAAGCTGAGAGTTCAGGCGGCGGTCGCTGCCGTGAGGTGTCACAGACCATCCATATCTCTAAGGTTTTGTCGCGATTGACCCGCGTTCCGACGGCACACGCAGATAGGCGTAAGACTCGCCTCGGACCTCACTGGATCACGGCCGCGCCGACACTCACATGAGTTGTTGGATATTGCGCAAGGGACGCCTCAAACTTCCCTGGACCACAAACCAAGCTTGCCCAACAAGCTGGGCCATTGCGCCCCATCAGGATCGAACTGCAGACGACAATCACGCCCGGCCGACATCGAAGTGCGGAGCACATCAACGATGTGCAACTTGTCAGCCCCCACTTTGCCGGCTGGTTTGGCCTATCGCCCAATGCGCTCGAAACATCCGTTTCGGCAGCCTCGTAGTCCATTGAAACATATGTCCTTTTAGCGATCGCAATGTGTCCTACCGTTGTCCTACCGCTACCCTCCGACGCGATCTGCAACGGCTTTTTGGGATTTGCCGACGCGCATGGTCAAACGTGAGTCGAGATATCAACTCACATGGCTAAGGCGACCTAAAATGTTTCCGGAAACTTCCATCTCGCCAGAGACCCAGCGAGCATACAGCTCGCAAGCTTGGCGACTGGTCAACCAGTTCAGAAGGGAAAACCCTGGCCCTCCGGCTACGTCTCCACTGCTCGGCGCGGTCCGGTGGTTCTTGCGGCAACACTGCCGTTGGGCCGACAGCACGGTGCGCCGCTATGCAGTTGCGCTGGCGCAGGAGCTGGATGGCCTGCTGGAATTCGACAGCTTCCCGCCGGGAAGTTGCGAAGGCGTGCTGCTCGATGCGCTTGAGAATGATCGCCCCCAGCCCGCAAAAACACCATCGATCAAGTCGCGTAAGCATCTGCCAGTTCAAGAACTGCGCGCCATTGTCGCTTACTTCCGATCGTCGGACGACGAATTCGCGAGGTGGTGCGCGGGGTATCTGGTTTTGGCCAGTCGCCTGGGCTGGCGCCCCGGAGAAATGCTTAACGTTCAGCGCCAGGGTATGCTGCTCGTTGCCGACGCGGAAAAGCATACAAATGGTCGCGGCCTCACCGAAACCTGCCAGGCCGACCTGTCGCCATACGGCGCGCGCTGGTTCCCCGAAATCGACGAATGGATCTCCAATATTCGTAAGTTCGAGCAAATCTACGGCAGCCGCAAAGGTCTCCAGGCTAATCTGAATGCGCGGCTTCAGACCGCCTGTCGGCTGCTCGGCATCAAGCGGGTGTGCACCTACACGCTGCGACACTTTGCGATCGCCTCGATGAAGGCTTCCGGTCTGTCACGGAAGGAAATTGCCGTTCTGGTGAACCATGCCACGGACCGTACGGCGTCGGACCGCTATTGCAAGAAGCGGCACGGCGCCAGGCGAGCGCGCCGGCGATGGGTTATTAATCAGGCCCGCTTGGCTAAAGTCCGTTCGATTTCTCGTCGGTACGATCCATCGAAGCGATTCAAGTCGCAGCTTCTCACTCCCACTTGATCGYCGCGTCGGACGTGACGCCGACCTCAAAAGCAGCGGCTTTGCCAATCAGCCGCGAGCACGACGACCTTTCGCGATCTTCCTCGTTTGCCACTTTCAGAATCCCATGCCGTACTGGCCTTCGAAGCATGTTTGCGTTTTGCAACATGCCAACAGGAGCTGGAAGTCATGTTGCGTTCAATTCTCGCTGGTCTTGCCCGAGCCGTCCAAATGGTGTTCGACATTGTCATGCTGCCGCTGCGCGGTCTCCTGCACGCGCTCTTCCCCGCGCTCTCCGAGCCTGTGGGGATACTCGACGACGAATATGAGAGCGGCCACGACGTGGGCGCTGATAATCCGTTTGCCAACTCGCACGATGCGTTCCATGCGCGCGATGTCGAGGCCAATCTGGCGATGGCCTGGGCGGCCGATGCGGCGATCGCCAACATCCAGCCACCACTTCCGAACATCAGGCCGATAGTCAGCGACTGGTTAGTCAGCCTGTCCCATAACGAACTGGATAAGCTCGTCACAAGCGGATTTGACGGCATTTACGGCCATCTGCATCTCGCGATCCCCGTCGCGGGCGTGCCAGTTCTCGAAAGCCGTGCCGAACCGCACGTGCCAGGGAGTGACCGGAATCTCACCTCCGGAGGTCCCGCGGCAGCTTTCTCGCGAGCTTAGCCAAGTGCCAGCGAGCAAGGGCAGCATCGCACTTTGCGAACGCCAAGTCTCGCTCGAGCTGCCGGTGGCTTGCGCGAGTCCTGCGAATGCGGTCGGCGATGAGCCGACGAACCGCATTGGTTCGCGCAATCATGATGGCGCGGTTGATCGAGCCACTCGTTGCCGCGAATACCGCCGCGGCGCCAACCATCGCAGAAGCCGCCGTAACGCCAACGTAGGCATTGATATCGGTCTCATATCTGCTCATTCCAGCTACTTTCTTTTTGGGGTTACATTAATATCTTTTCTGGTGTACAATTTAGATATTAACAGATGCTTAATTGCCGCTTCGGGGCGTCACAGAGGACTCAAAATGACCGAAACTGACAGTTCCGCGAGTGAGCGCACTGATCGCTTCGTTCGCCCGAAGCGCGATCAGATGATTGCTGCGGAGGCGATCTCGTGAAGATCCGCGTCCTCTCCGACACGCACATCGACGACGAATTCAACCGCTGGGATGATGTCCCGCAAGCTGATTGCGACGTCACAGTGATGATTGGCGACRTGAATAATCCAATGACGGGCGGGCTCGAGTGGGTAGCGGAGAAGTTCGCTGGCGCTCCGATCCTGTACGTCCCGGGCAACCATTGCTTCTACCGCGGTCCGACTGGCAGCGGTGAAGAGAACACATTCTACGAAGATCAGATGACGCGAGGCCGTAAGATGGCCGAGAACCTCGGCATTACGATGCTTCAGAACGATACGGTTGTGATCGACGACACGCGCTTCATCGGAGCGACCATGTGGACGGATTTTTCGGTGCTGCCAGTCGGCTGGTCACCGCGCGATGCCATGAGCCAGTCACAGAAAGGCTGGACCGACCAAGGCCGGTACTGGGAACGTGACTATCACAATGACTACAGAGAGATCCGCTTTGGAGGCTCCGGTTCGAAGAATCGCTTCACGCCCTCACAGTCTCTGGCGCTTCACCGGGAGAGCCGCGCATATTTCGAGCGTGTGCTGGCAACGCCGTTCGACGGCGAGACGGTCGCGGTGACGCACATGGCCCCTTCGCGCCAGAGCCTCCCGCCTGGAAGCCATTCCCACGATTGGCTTTATGCATCGTCGCTGGAGCATCTGATGATGGGCGAAGATGCTCCGGCCCTCTGGTTGCATGGTCACATTCACCAGAACCGCGACTACACGATCGGTATCACGCGGGTCATCGCGAACCCGCGCGGATATGCGCTTGGTCCCAACAAGCGCGAAAATCCGGATTTTGATCCCACGCTGGTGATCGAACTCGAGCCGCGACCGGCAGCGACATACAGAGCGTAGGCACAGAACATTAGACGTCAAACGCCGGCAGCCAAATCGACAGCCGCTCCTCTTGAGCGGATGTCCGGGCCCTTACGGCCGCATTCGTGTGACCGGCAATCGTAAGTATCGAGAGCCGATCACACAGTCACGTCACATTACGATCACAAGTCACACGTCGCCTTTGGGCTCCAGCATAGCTTAGGCGATCTGAGCGACCGCAGTAGCTAATGCGCGGCGGTCGCAGTGCCCTCCTTGCTGAGCTGCTTGCGAAGCCGACGCAGCACAATCATGATGTCCTCGCCGCTGTAGCCGTCGCCGATGAGCGACGACATCATTACAAAGATCATGTTCTGAACCTCTCGTGCAGGGATGACACCGGGCTCGAACTGCATCACGAACGCATTGAGCAGGGCCGCCGCAATGGCCGTCTCGGGGGACTTCTCAGGATCATTCTTCATTTACTAATCCCGTTCTGTGTAAGAGGACGTAAGCATTAGTCTCATCGTGGTTTTTCACATCCCTATCGTCCCACCTGCCCCTGCAAGCCACAAATAGGGAAATCGCAGAAATAACTCCGCACCATCTCTGATCGACGATCACCCCGCCTTGGCGCTGGAAAGTTTGCTTGTCAGTGAGGGCCGCACCGCTGCCCGCATCGTCCACAGCAACTTCGAAGAGCCCGAGATCAATATGCTCGACTGACGCCAGAGCGACCTCTTCTCTTGCCGCAGTCAACCTCAGCAGGCCATTTTTGACGACTGCTAAGTGGTTCAATTATTTGGGCGATTACCGATCGCAATGTGTTCTACCGGTGTTCTACCGTTGTCCTACATTGCGCTCCCGACAGTCTCAAACGGCAGTAAGTCAGCGCTTACTGCCGTTCTGTTACGGGCTCCCAAATCGTGTGATCAGCACCCCGCTCCCTCTTAGGCCGCTGCAAAGCGGCGAGAACCATCATCTTACTTTCGTTTGGTCCGCTTGGCTGCTGAGTTGTCCGTAGATTTCGGGCCGACGTCCTCCGCCRGTGCTTTATCCTGCATCGCCTTGTGCTCCGCTTCTTTTCGTGAAGCRATCGCGAGCGGTAGACCACTGACCGGATGAATCAAGTTTTTCCGCATGTATTTGTGGGCGCCCCATGCTTCGCCGGAGAGCCACCGGCCGATATTGTCGAGCTGCGCTCCCTCGATCTGGTTCGCATGGTCGATTAGCACCCGCTCAATCAGCTGCGACCGGGTCAATCCGTATTCGCGGGCTCGCTGGTCGTAAACCTCAATCAAATCAGGATGAACACGCTGCGCCAGGCGGTCAGATCGGACGTCACCCTCGCTCGCAAGGGGGCGACCGACCTTGGCGCGGGGAGCGTATTTAACGTCGCTTGTTCGTACTCGCACTCGCTTAACCATGCCCGCCTCCAGACCATTGACCCGTCCGGTAATTTCTGGTGTACATTTTTGCATGCCGAACACCAGAAAGACCTCTGATTTACTGCACGCGTTGCAGGAAGACCGTGCGGAATGTGCTCCAATTGAGGAGTCGGAAGATTCGATCCCGCTGTCAATAGTTGACGTCGGTCCCCCGCCCCCAAGCTTCGTGGTCTATCCCGCTAGGACGGCAACCAAGCTCACCGGCTCGCTGCGTATCGAATACAGGGCGCTCGTCGGCGCCAAGTTGCCGCTCAAGGTTACCAAGGACCTCGCCGCCGTGCGAGCGGCCCTGTTATCCGAATTCCCGCATGCCGCCAGCGCTGTCGAACTCGTCCTGCGCGACCTTCGCGAGGGCGAACCGGTTCGTATCCGCCCCGTCCTACTCGTTGGACCGCCTGGTAGCGGAAAGTCTCGCCTGGCTCGGCGCCTGTTCGAACTGCTCGCAATCAGCGTCTATCGCTATGATGGCTCCGGCGCCACCGATGGTCAGTTCGCGGGTTCGCCAAAAGCATGGTCGAACAGCATACCAAGCGCACCGATGCGTGCTGTGTCGGCCTGCTTGACCGCGAACCCTGCTGTAGTGATCGAGGAGATCGAAAAGGCCGGCTCCTCTCCACACATGAGCCGACTTTGGGATGCGGTTCTGGTGTTCCTGGATCGCGAAACCGCCGCCCGTCACCGCGACGTCGGTCTCGATGCTCCCGTGGATCTGAGCTGGATCTCCTACACCGCCACAGCGAACAGCGTCGATAACTTGCCAGCGCCGCTCAAAGACCGCTTCCGTATCGTACGCGTACCAGAGGCGACACTGGCACATCTACCAGCGCTTGCGTCAAACGTCGCACGCGAACTGGCGTGTGAGAGCGGTGAAGCAGGCTTCGTAGCAGGGTTTGCACCGGACGAACTAGCAGCGATGGGGGGAGCGTGGCAGCGCCAGCGCTTCTCAATCCGCGCACTGCAAAAGATCGTCGTCGCCACTATCGAGACCCGTGAAGTCACAGCAACAAGGCACTAACGTCTCAAATGCCTTACGACCGGATCAAATTACGTATGGATGGCTGCTTTGTATCAAATCGCATACGAGGAGATCGGGCATCTCCCATTTTTTCGCGGAGACACTGCAGCTCAGTTCCGTGCAGGATTTTCGCCGGGGCCGCGTTACTTAAACAATATGAATGCCGAGTTTCCGTGAGTATCACTCACTTCGAGTTCAGTATCGACCGAACTCGCCGACCTCTTGCCGTTTTTCAGAACGCAGCGTCCTCAGATTCGTAGTCTGGTCAGAATCGTTGAAATTGCTAGGGTTTGTTACCGTAACGCGAAGCTCAATCCCTCAAAACCGCGCAATTTCAGCCTTATCGCTTGGGCGATGTTACCGGGCATCAATCGGCGCTGATTGTCAGGTGCCGGAGAGGGAAGGATTCCCGCCATTTCTTTTTTAAAATCAAAGATTTGCCCGAAGAGCCCCCTCACCCCCGAGCGCCATAGCGGTGACAATCGCGCACCGTGCTAGTGCAACCATCGTAGTGGCTTTCTTGTGTGAGTCTTTCCATACACGCACTGGCCGCTCGTTCCATTTCCTGACGGTTGGTACGCGACGTCTTGAAACACGATCGAGATCAAGGCCTAGCGCCTTGGCGCGGGTCGCGTCGCGCTGGATCGTCCGCTCGGGCTTGCCCGTCTTGGCGGCAGTGTCGGCTGAAGGACGCAGCCGCCAAGTCGGCGGATGCGTCGCCCCGCCTCTCGTCCTATTGGCCGCGCGGGCGCCGATGGCCTTCGCTGGACCATGCACCGCTTCATAAGCCGCCTTCCGCTTCGCGATCAGCTTCGTGCGCTGCGCCGGCGTCCGGAATTTAGGAACGTAACTCGGTCCGAAAGCTTCTTGCTCGTCAGGGGCTACGAACTGCGGAGTTCATTCTATGGCTGCCCAGATCGTAATGGACCACACAGGCGACCGCAGGCACTTTTTTGAGCAAGACGACCCTAAGGGGCTCGCCGAGGCTGAACGCCGGTTCAAAAATTGACCGACCAGGGATTTACCGCCGCCACTCGGACGGCGGCCGGCGATCTCAAGATTGCAGGGAAGTTTGATCCGACTGCCGATGAGACGCTGTTCTACCCCCGCCTGGTCGGCGGTTAGACTGTTCGCGGCACGGCAAAATGTTTTTGTTCAGACGAAGAGGCGTTGATAGTACGCGGTTGCGTTCTGCGTTCGCTCTATTTGATCTTCATTGAGCAAAATGGCCCGGAAGCCCGTGCGCGGCGTCTTCTGCGGGATTGGTTATCTCCCGAGCAGCGCGCGCAATTCGATGCCAAGAACTATTGCGAAGTCACAGGTTCTCACACCGGCAAACGATATCGAGTTCATTATGGTACCGTGAGCAATGTTGTAGAGGTCGACGCATCTGGGCAGCCCGCGACCGGCTGGTGCTTCGTTCCCGAACGTGCTCTGGCGGCCGGCGATGTGATGCTCACCCAGAAGATCGCGCTGGAAACCGACGAAGCCGCAGTGCTCACGCTTGCCCACAGGTGTTCTCCGAGACAGCCGTCTCTGCCCCGAGTAGTGCGGCGTGCTTACTAGGCCGCTCATGGGCGGGCCGCCGCTTGTGGCGACGGCCCCTCGCCGTGAAGGCCTCGATACGCGAAACGAGAACGGCTTCGCGACTGCATCCAGCATCGGCGCAGCGTCGGCGAGTGCAAGGGCCTATGCGTTATATAACTTGGGCTTTACGGATCGGCCCCGCGAGACGGTTGCTTCAACGCTTCGCAGCGTCCGAGTGAATTCAGACCGCAGATGTTGCACGTGCGCTGCATCTTTTGGCTCTGAGAGAAAAGCAGTTTTAACAAGGAAACGGTTCAAGATCGCAGTGACCGGGAGATTGTCGGAATGCTGCGAGCGCAAAGCCGTGATCTGTCGTCGCATCTCAATGAGGTCAAGCGGATCATCGTCCGGTTCATTCGTCACAACGAAGCTCGCGCTATCGACGGCAAAACGAAGTCGCCGCGCCGAGTATCTTGGCGCGACCACCTCGCCATGGTGAACCCGGACGGGGCAATGTCCGGTGCGCAAAGCTACCCCTCCGGTGCGTCGCCGCAATCAAAGCTTCAAATTAAGCTTGATATCCCCGCTGGAAGTTAATTCGGGAACTGAGAGGCCGCACCAAAAGGTCGGGCCGGTGAGTGCTCAAGAAGGAACGTCTAGGCCTGCGTCGGAATTCCTGACTGAACAACAGCTGCTAAACTTCGATGCGCTGCTATCTCTCCACGCTCGACGACTGCGGTAGCACACTGAACGCGCAAGAGATCGACTGCAATAGCGCCGAAGAGGCTCTACAGCTGGGCTCTGCCGCGGTGGCGAACGACCCTGTCGAGGTTTGGTGTGGTCCACGCCGTCTCGCCCGCTTTGAGCCGGAGCGGAGGCAGGAGCGGCCGCTTTCGCGCCTGCGCGAGCGTTTGATCGTCGCCGAACGCCGACTTCGCGAGGGCGAACAACACATCAGTCAGCAAGAGAAGGTCATCGCCAAGCTCAAGCGCGAGGGACGTGATCTCGCTCTCGCGCTTTCCGTCCTAGACACCCTGATCGAGACCCAGAAGGCTTATTTACAGGAGCGGGATTTAATCGTCGCCGAAGTGGCGAAACGATCTGGATAGAGAGGGCCGCGCAGTCGCAGCTCGCGATGGACGGCGTCAAATGCTTCGGGTTCTTGACCGTTACGAGTTCCGTTTACGACCCGCGAGGTAGCGCCGATCGCTATCCTCTTGGAGACGGCGCCCATCGAGGCTGTGCCGCAGGCGACGACGGCGTGCCGTCATACCGTTCAGGATTGCCGATGTCGAACGCGCCCAGGTCCCCAACTGACTGCTCATACTCCGTTTGCGTGATCAAAGTAAACGTCGCGTCCGGATACCGTGCCCACACATTGAGGTTCGTCAGGCGTGACGGTGAGATATCCGAAGAAACACTTGTATCGACCCGGCACCGTCACCCGGCCGATTTTGTCCCAATTGATCTTGTTTTCGCGCATCGCTAGCTCCACTCGTTCTCAGGCAGCGAACCGGGCGGAAGTTTAAGCTCTTCTAGGCCGGCTTCGATCAACGCCAGCTCTTCTTGGATCGCTTTGACCGTGTTTTGTGGGTTGATGCCAGACACGGCTTGCAGCTGAGCGAGCAACTTTCGGCGATGCGCCAGCAAATCCGTCAGGGCACGTTCATCTTGCGCCCTCACGTGGCCAGATCAGTTGCATAGCAGTCGACACGTCCGTCGTTCCCCGATGTGCGACATGGCAATTATCGTGGCTGGCTCAATTCGGCCAAGCCTAGTTCAGTTATGCGGTATTCGACGCCATCTTTGTTGAGCGCCGCTCGATCCATCCATTTCGCAGAAGGGTAAGGGTCGTTCTGCGGGTGTCGGGGCAGCTTCGTGCAGGCGATCCAATCGCATCCCGCAGAAGATTGAGAAATTGGCGGTGATACTGGTTGAAGATCACTGGCTTTTCCTGACGGCGGAGGTCTTGCAAAATTGTCTCAAGCGAGCGGTCTGTTTCCATGATCGCGATAGGTTTGCATCGCTCTATTGACGATCTGTTACGCGGTTGGGAAAGTCGGCAATCTTTTAAATGGCTCAAAAGTCAATCTTCGAGCATAGATGTAGAGAACGCATCGGCGGCTTGGTTAGTTCCGGCTCTTAGGCGAAGCTACGCTCGTCTGGCAGCGTGGATGACGCGCGGTAATCGCGCGCCTGAGCCCAGTCGCTTGCCGGTCCCGTCGCGCTTAGAGCGGCCAGCTCGCTTTCCCGACCCACCGCGGCCGCCAGCGCCGCCGCGCATTTAGGTGTTGCGGCCATCGCAAATCACGAACGATCGCACATCGACGCGTCCGTGGTCGCCTGAGCAAGAGGCGGAATTCCTCTCGCTCTTTGGCGTAGGTTTCACTGCTGAGGATCCTGTAATAATCGAAACATGCGCGCGAATGCCCGCGTCATCTAAGCCCTTGCTTGGGTATGTCCGAGGCCTTCAATGAAGAGGCCCCGGGGCTATGCCCGGGGCCTTGTGAAGTTTAGCGATTGCCCTGCTGTCCGCCTTGCCCAGGCTTCTGTTCGCCGGGGTGCTGTGTCTGCTGGCCCGGTTTTTGGTTGGGGTTCTGGCCCTGCTGGCCACCCTTATCGCCTTGCTGGTTCTGCTGGCCGCCTTGGTTCTGATTGTTCTGGTTCATGCGAMGCCTCCTTTGGCCGCGTCATCATTGACGGGCTGCAATTCAATCGCAGGAGAGCGGGCAACGTTCCTATAGGTTCGCAGCAATCGCCGATGCGACGCGCGCGCTGTGTGCACTTTTGTGCTCGCGAAAGGGGTAGCGCAATCGCTGCTCAACGGCTCTTCCTTCAGTCACCAGCTAGCTCTTAACCTTCAGAGAGCTTTGATGTTGAGCTTTGCATCGCAAGCGGCAAGCTGGTGTGCTTCTTCTTTCGAGGAAATCAATCGATGGGCGAACTCAGCTCCCGGGTGCGGCGAGCATGGACGTCGTGTTAGAACAAGTGTGCGTCGAGCTCCCGAACGGCGGCGATCACGAGAGCCGGAAGTACATCGCGGAGCAACTGATCCAAGCGGCCGAAGAAGGGCATTGCACATTAGGCGAACTTACGACAGTCGCCCGGCGCGCTTTGCTTCACCTCAACAACCACCCGAAGTGCGCCTAGAGCGTCGCCGGGCTGACCGCTGGTGGGCGCCCCCAACGCAAGGCCGCACGTGTGCTCCGTGGCCGGCCGTGCCCGCACTTTGCAATGGCACGATTGATAAGCAGCGTGAAACATGAAGGCCTCCGAGGCTATCCCAGCGGCTCTATGGCCCGCACGACGCCGTTAAGTTCGTGAGCGGGTAACCTAATGTCAACCGTTATGGCTATACGATTTGCCCTCGCGGATCGGTGACGACTACCGCGGTACGCATGGGCAATCGGAAACCCGTCAGCCCCACGCGGCTGGCGGGTTTTTCGTTGGGCACACCGCGAAGTCTTGCTGCTCGGCGCAGTGATAGTCTGCATCTCCACTGACGCTAAGCCGAAGGTCAAGAAGGCGTCGGCGTCCCAAGGCAAGAACGGGTGGGCCGTCTAGGAAGGACTAAATCCAGAAGGAAACAGTGCAGGAACGTCGCAGACAACAGCGCATCGAAACAAACGAAGTCGCCTACATCTTCGGCGACGGATCGAGCATCTGTTGCCGCGTCGTCGACCTCACCGACCACGGAGCAGCAATCGAGCTGCCCTTATCAGCGGGGCATAATATGAGAGACCGTTTCAAGCTCATGATTGCGAAGGATCGTGTTGAAAGAAATTGCCGTATAATCTGGCGTTCAGGCAGTCGTATCGGTGTTGAGTTTACGAATTGACGTGGAGGCGATTGCAGAACGCTAGCCGCCGTTTAAACGCTCGATCAATCGTTGCGAGAAGATGTTTAGGTCGGGCACGCTTGTGATCGTGGTGCTGCTGGTCATCTGGCAAATTCTCGCGCCACTTTGAAAGGCCGCCGGCGTGCACCGCCGGGCCTCGTATTCACCGTCTCAGACGGCAAGCCGAACTTGCGATCCTGCGGCTACGGCTTCCACGCGGCGCCGCGAATTTTGGACAGATAGCTCGGCTCGTTTCACCCGGTCGCGCAATCTTTCCACTTGGCTATGTTGCCGCCTCAGACTGGCTATGTCCCTCTTGAGAATTCCGAGGAGCGTGTCGGCTAGTTTCGTGATTCAGTGCTGCTGTTGCGAACTCATTTGCCCCTCCTCTGCAAAGGTTAAATGAACGCTGAGGATGATAATCCTAGACCTAGGTCTAGGCAGTCACCGGAAAGGTTCAATCGGGCCGAGATGGCGCGGGCCTGCGTGCAGTGTCAGGGTTTCACGAGTTCAGGGCCYGCAGCCTGGCCTTTGGTCCTAGACGCCTGACGATCTCGCGCCGCGGTCAGTTCTTTCTGGAGCTTCAATTGCTGGTCGGCCGTCATGGCAGGCCCCCGCCTCGGCGGCACGTCTTCTACGGCCGGATAGCTGCCACTCGCTTTCGGGCGCGCCGGTGCCTCAGCCCGCGCGTCCATCGGTGAAGAGCCAGCAGTTGAAGTTGCGCACCCGCAAAGCGAGAGGCTGGACAACAACAGCGTTGCTGCAGCTAACGCTGCGATTTTTCTGTCCTTCGACATTACGCTCAACAAGCACTTAATCCTTCCCTTAAAAGTTAACCAGCCGGCCGTCCTCGCGGATTCGGCCGTTTTTCGTCATGAAATCGTTCACTGGCATATCGCGCATCCTGGCGGCGACGGTCGGACCATCCAGCGTGCCTGCCGCCTTGACCGCTTTGAGGTAGTGCATCACCGCGCCATATGTGCCGGCGTGGATCATGGTCGGGACCTTCTGGGTCTGCGCGATGAAGCGCTTCGACCACGCCCGCGTGTCCTCGTTCTGGTCCCAATAGAACGCCGAGCTCAGCATCAAGCCCTGGGCGCTCTGGAGCCCGAGACTGTGAATGTCGGCAATGAAGACGAGCAGTCACCGCTCCTGAAGATACTCAGGCTTGAGGCGCCGGCGATCGACCTGATCAAGCCGGTGACACGGATCGACCTCGCCGAGCAGATCGACCTTGGTCGCATCGACGTTGCGATCGGCGTCTTCTCGGATCCGCCGAGCCGCTTCCGGACCTCGCTGTTGTTCGAATATGACGACGTGCTGATCGTKGGCGGAAAGCGCAAGCTCGCCGGATCGACAACGCGGCCCTGGCGCGCATGCCGCTGGTCGTTGTCTCCTTTCGGCGGCGAGCAGGAGGGCGCCATCGGAGGCTTCATCTCCGAGCGCGGTCTCGCCAGGCGGTCGGAAATGTATGACCGCGCGGCCCTCGAACGGGCATTGTCCGAAAGCGACCGGCCGCCGCGCATAGCTGTTTCGCTGCCGCATTTCCTGGCCCTGCCCGCCCTGCTCGCGGACTCCGAACTCGCGGCGATCGTTCCGCGTCCATTGGCACGCGCCTTCGAACGCGCGCACGCGGTCACGATATACGAACTGCCCTATGCCACAACCCCGGTCGAGGTGCGGCTATTGTGGCACGAACGCATCGAGGGCGAGCCGGCGCACGACTGGCTTCACGATGTCCTCCGGCGCGCGACCGAGGAGCTCAGGCGGGGGCGGTAGCATCTAGCGCGGCGCCAGATCGAGAAGCCCGCGTAGCTTTCCCGCTGCGTCCATCGCGGCGCACCAGCCGAAGACAATGGCCGGGCCGATCATGGTGCCCGGCCCCGGATATGTGCCGCGGAAGATCGAGGATGAATCGGTCCCGACGGCGTAGAGACCGAATAGAACCGTGCCGTCGCGAGACAATACGCGTGCGCAGGAATCCGTGCGTAGACCGGCGCTGCTGGCGAGGTCCGAGGGCCATACGGCGACGGCATAATACGGTCCTGGGCCGATCCGGCGCAGACAAGGGTTCGGCTTGCTCCGGGCGTCGCCATTGAACCGGTTCAATTCGCTTGAACCGCGCCCGAAATCTTCGTCGACCCCGCTCTCGGCATACCGATTGTATCGTTCGACCGTTTCAGCAAGCTGATCTGGATCGATAGGGATTTTCTGTGCCAGCTCTGCGATCGTTTCGGCTTCGATCAAATAATTGGTTTGCAAGAACTCGGTCAGGTCTTTGGTCCCGGGATGAACCAGTCCGATGCCAAAATCCTTGATGAAGGCCCTGTCGCAGATCAGGAAAGCCGGCGTGGCTGACGAGGCAGATGCGTTCGAACGCAGCATCGCGGCGACGAAGTCGTGATAGGAGTCCGCTTCGTTCACGAAGCGTCGGCCGGATTTGTTGACGGCGAGCAGGCCCGGCTTGGCGCGATCGAGCATGATGTGCGGGAAGACCGAGACGTGGCCGTCGGCTTGCGCCATCACCGAGCTCGGCATCCACAGGGCCGGGCTCTCGAGGTCACGCTCGATGATGGCGTTGACACGCTCGGCGGCTTGGATTCCGTCACCTGTGTTGGATGAGGGCGCGAGCGAAAAGCGGCGCGCAGCATCTGGAAACAGCCGCTCGCGAAGCTCGCGGCTCCAGCCGATGCCGCCAGTTGCCAGCACCACGCCCTTGCGGGCGCGTATGGCGACCTCTCCGGTCGGAGACGTGAGGACCGCACCGACGATGTCGTCGCCCTCGCAAATGATCTCGCGAAGCGCCGTCTCACATCGCAGCTCGACGCCGGCGCGGCGGATGCTGTCGAGCAGTCGTGCGACCAGCGCATTGCCCATGATCAGGCGCGTTCCTCGCTTGTGGCGCAGCCGATCCAGCGCATGCCGGGCGAGAAGGCCGACGGCGTGTCGAAAGTTGGTCCAGTTGCGGAAGGGCGCCAGCAGCGCCGGAATGTCCGCCTTCCCGACCATCATGCCGCCGAGGACCATGAATTCGCGACGTGGCGGCCTGACTCGCACGAAATCGTCGCCGAGCTCGCGGCCGTCGAACGGCACGGCTCCGAGCGCGCGACCGCCGATCGCAGCGCCACGAAGCTGCTTGTAATCGGGATGGACCGGCGGTGCCGCGAACTTCACGCTCGTCTTCTGCTCGAGATAATCGAGAACGATCGGGCCGGCCTTCAGGAACATATCCACGCGCTGGTCGGTCGCGTGCTCGCCGAGCATCGCGGCGAGATAGGTCCGCGCGGCCTCGACCGTATCAGGCGTTCCAGCGCGCCGCCCTTGCCGGTTGCCCGGGATCCAGACGGTGCCGGCGGAGGTTGCGGTCGTGCCGCCCACCATGTCCGACTTCTCGCTGAGGATAACGCCGAGCCCTTCGAGGGCGCCGACCAGCGCCGCCGTCATGCCCCCCGCACCTGCGCCAATGACCAGCAGGTCGGTCTCGATGTCCCAGACGCGATCGGCTTGCGGCATCCCACCCTCTTACGAAGCGGCGCGCGCCCTCTCGACCACGGCCCTGCCCGCCGCGAGCGCCCGGCGTGCCCGTGTTACGGCATCGACGGTCTTCGCCAGCTGAACGGTCGGGACCTCGATGCTGATGGTTAGGCTGTCGGGCATGGCTTGTGTCAGTCCGACGAGATCGATGCCGCCCTCGCCTGGAAACATCCGTTCCTCGCGTGCGGCATGAATGAGCTGCTCGGTCGTCGCCGGGCGTTCGGCCGGACCGTCGCAGAGTTGCCAGTAGTGAAGCTGCTTCGCCGGGATAGCCTTGATATCCGCAAGCGCGCTTTGCGATCGATCGAAATGCAGCGCATCGACCAGAACGCCGGCCGCGGGGTGATCGATATCGGCGACGATCCGCATCGCGGTCTTCAGGTCCGGAACGCTGGTCCAGGGCATGAATTCGAGATCGGATGTCAGGCCGTGCTGTGCAGCCGCTTCGCAAAACTGCCGGTAGCGGTCCGAGAACCGTGCCAGGTCCGGATCGTAGGCCGCAACGAGAATATGTTTGGCGCCGAGGCGCGCGCCCGCCTCGAAGAAGGGCGTGAAGGACGCGACGTCCGTCGCCGGCCTGAACGCGACGACTTCGAGATCGGCGACGGTCACGCCCGTCGACTGCAACCGCTGCAGCGTCTCTCGCATCTGCGGCGCATCGTCCATCAGGCGATAGGCAATTCCGCCTTGCGTCGCGGGCAGCAATCTGAGCCCGACTTTCTCGTAGCCGCAGCGGGCCGCCAGCTCGATCATCTCGGGCGGCGCGAGATCGAGCACGGTCAGGGCAGCGAGCGAGAAGACGGCCATCAGCCGAAGTCCGCGATGCGGGCGTCGAGCGCGAACATGCCTTGGTAGACTTCCGGCTCGCTCGCCCGGCCCAGGATGTCGGGCGCAATCGCGCGCGCCTGCTGCAAGGCGGCCTGCAACGCGGCGACGTCGAGCGCCTCGATCAGCAATAGGCCTGCGAAAAAGCCCTCGTCCTTTCGCATGCCCTTTTCGGCAGTCGGCACCGATGTGCGCGCCTCGTCGGTCGCGCCGATCTGAATGGCGGCAATTCCGTCGCATGCAACGAGCGCCTCAGCCAGTTTTCGGGCGTCCGCGGGCAAAGCCTCGATCCGCAGCGCCATGATCGTGGCGCCCTCGCCTCGCCCCGCGCGCGCGACCATGATGCCCCCGCCCCGCATGAAATTGCCGAGCTTTGGCATGATGCGCTGCGACCAGGGCGTCGGCGCGTTGAGGCGCGCGAGGTACGCTTCGCCGTCGAGCACCTCGGGCGCATCGAGCTCGTACAGGATGAAGAAGCGGTTGATGTCGTCCCTTGCCGCGCGGAAGACGCGCACCCCGCGGAAGCCCTTGGTCGTCACGCGCTCGGTGGTGTGCTCGCGCGTCAGCCAGTGCCGGTAATCGGTCAGGTCGTGCGCCTCGACGTCGCTCCAGATGGCGAGAAATCCTGCACCGCGCATGTTGCTCTCCTCCTTACGCCGTGGCAGCGGCGGCAAGCCCGTGCAAGGCCTGCGGAATGGTTTCAGGCAATTGTCCAAGCCGTTGAACGGCTGCCAGGATCGCGGCGAGATAGCCGTACGGACCCAAGCCGCAAATAACCGACGTGCAGGCACTCGACGTGATCGAGTGGCGGTGAAGCTCGTCCCGGGCATGGATGTTCGAGATATGCACCTCGATCTTGATACCCTCGAAGATCTTCAGTGCGTCGATCAGCGCGATCGAGGTGAAGGAATAGGCCGCCGGATTCATGATGATCGCATCCGCCTTGCCATGGGCGGACTGGATCAGATTGACGAGCTCACCCTCCATATTGGTCTGGTGGAATGAGATCGATACGCCGAGCTGGTCGGCCAGGGCCTGGCAGCTGACCTCGATCTGCTTCAGCGTCGTCCGGCCGTAGATGTGCGGCTCCCGGATGCCGAGAAAGTTCAGATTGGGTCCATTGAGGATCATGATCTTAGCGGCCATTGTTCGCCTCTCCTTTGTCGACATATGTGACTAGCCGCCGAACCATTTCGCCGGAATCGTCACCAGTCCCGGGAATAGCACCATCGCGAACAGGACGATCAGTTGCGCGATCATGAACGGCCAGACGCCCTTGATGATATCCTCCATGCTGATCCTCGAGACGCCGCAGACGACGTTGAGCACGATGCCGACCGGTGGCGTGATCAGGCCGATGGCGTTGTTGATGATGAAGAGGACGCCGAAATAGACGGGGTCGATGCCCGCCGCCTTGATAATCGGCATCAGGATCGGCGTGAGAATGAGGATCGTCGGCGTCATGTCGAGCGCCGTCCCCACGATGACCACCACGACCATGATCGCGAGCATCAACAGCGTGTTGTTGCCCATGAAGGGCTTCAGCAGGGTCACGACCTGTGCGGATATCTCGGACACGGTGATGAGCCAGGACGATACCAGCGCCGCGGCGACAAGGAACATCACGATGCTCGTCGTCACGGCAGAGGAGACGAAGATGGCGTAGAGCTGCGACAGTTTCAGTTCACGGTAGATGCAGGTCGCGACGAACAGGGAGTAGACGGCGACCACCACCGCGGCTTCCGTCGGCGTGAAGATGCCGAAACGCAGGCCGACCACGATGATGACCGGCAGCATCAGCGCCCAGAAACCATCGACGACGGCCTTGATGATCTCAGCCCCCGAGGCTCGCGGCGGCGGCGTCAGGTTCTCTTTCCGCACCACCCACGCCCACGCCATGCAAAGCCCAGCGCCGAGCAGCAGCCCGGGCACGATGCCGGCCAGAAACAGTTTCGAGATCGAAACGCCCGCGGCGACGCCGAAGATGACGAAGCCGATGCTGGGCGGGATGACGGGGGCAATGATTCCCCCCGCCGCCACGAGACCCGCCGCATAGGACTTCTTGTGCCCTGCCGCAACCATCATCGGCACCAGCAGAGCCGCGAGCGCAGCCGCATCGGCCGCGGCCGAACCCGAGAGCGAGGCCAGGATGCAGGACGCGAGGATCGTGACGTAGCCAAGCCCCCCGCGGAAATGCCCTACGGCAACGAGCGCGACATTGACGATACGCTTGGCCAGGCCGCCCTTGTTCATGATCTCACCCGCGAGCATGAAGAAGGGAATGGCCATCAGCGGAAAGCTGTCCGCGCCGTTGATGACATTCTGCGCCACGATCTGGGCGTCGAACATGTCGATCGTGCTCATCAGGGCGACGCCGCAGACGATCAGCGCAAAGGCGATCGGCATGCCGAGCGCCATGGCGCCGAGCAGCGATAAGGTAAAGACGGCGATCGTCATAGCGTGATCCCGATGGTCAGCATCAGTGCTCTTCCGATTCCTTGACTGCCACCATATCGGCCTCGCTGGCCTGTCCCGTGAGCACGCGGACGAGGTCGTAGAGAAGGATGACTGCGGCCGATACGCCGAAGATCACGCCGACCGCGTAGAAGATGGCCATCGAAAGGCCGGTCGCCGGCGCGCGATCGTCGATGTTGATGATGGTCTGGCGCCAGCTGCCCGAGAGCAGCAGCCAATCGGCAAACAGCATCAGGCAATAGTTGATGATGAAGCAGATGCGTTTTCCGTAAGCCGGCAGCATGCGGACCAGGCTGTCGACGCCGAGATGCGCGTGCTCGCGCAGCGCGACGATGGCGCCGAGGAAGGTCAGCCAGACCAGCAGCCAGCGCGACAGCTCCTCCGAAATCGTGATGCCGGAGTTGAAGCCGTAACGCAGGACGACGTTGCCGAACACCAGCACCACCATCACTGCAAGACACGCGGCAATGACGGCTTTCAGGAACGTGCAGTAGAGGTCAAGAGCTCGCGCCATGCGTGACGTCCGGGCAAATGAGGGGTGTGAGCCGGCCAATGGCCGGCCCCGCCGCCTGCGTGATGGAGACGTCGGCTACTTCACGTCCTTGCGGATGCGCTCGACCTCGTCGTTGAAGAGCTTCACCGTCTCGGACCGAAGATTGGCCGAGATCTTGTCCACGACCGGCTGCACTGTCTTACGCATGCGATCGGTCTCTTCAGGTGCGATCGCATTGTACTGCATGCCCTTGGCCTGCAATTCCGCCAGCGCCTTTTCGGTCTGAAGGCGCGTCTGCTCCTTCTGGTAGTCGCGGCTCTCTGCATAAGCCTCGCGCATCAGGCGCTGCTCGGTCGGCGACAGCTTGTCCCAGAACACCTTGCTCACCAGAATGATGTTCAGGGTGAAGGTGTGGTTGGTCGCGGAGACGAATTTCTGCACTTCGTAGAATTTGTTCGAGAGAATGACCGTGTAGGGATTCTCCTGGCCGTCGACGGTGCGGGTCTCGAGCGCTGAATACAGCTCGCCGAAGGCCATCGGGACCGGATTGGCCTTAAAGGCGCTGAAACTTTCGAGATAGACCGGGTTCGGAATCACGCGAAGCTTGAGCCCGCTGAAGTCCTCGACCTTCGTGATCGGGCGGGTGCTGTTGGTGACATTGCGGAAACCCAGGCCCCAATAGCCGAGACCGATCAGCCCCTTCGAGGGCAGCGTGTCAATCATCGCGTTGCCGAATTTCCCGGTCGCGAGCGCGTCGGCCTGCTCGGTCGTGTTGAAGAGGAACGGGAAGTCGACGAGGCCGAATTCCGGAATGACGGTTGCGAGCGAGGTGGTCGAGGCCGACAGCATCTCCTGCGTGCCGCCGCGCAGTGCCGATTGCTGCTGCAACTCATTGCCGAGCTGGGAGGCTGCGAACTCTCGCACCTTCATCTTGCCCCCGCTCTTCGCCAGCAGGATCTCGGCAAACTTCTGCACGCCAAAGCTGACAGGGTGATCGGTGTTGTTGAGGTGGCCCCACCTGATCGTCCGCTCCTGGATGTCGTCAGCGGCGGATGCGCCGACCGTCAGCGCCACGCAGATCGCCGTCGCAGACAGCGCCCGTATCAACAAGCTCATCGTTTCCTCCCTGTTCGCCGGGGCACGAACGGCGGCTTAAGGCCTTGTTTTCCGTACCCTCAGTTTATTTACACATCATACATATATTTCCATGTCAAACGACAAAATCAATTTCATATGAGATTTCAGTAGACGTCATGTGTCGTCGGTCTGCTATATTGCTGGCAACATTGATGGTTCGGCCGCCGCACGGCGGGCCGGCAATCCGGACAGCGGGACTAGAGCGCATGACGACACTCGAGGAACGGCCAATGTCGGCAGGCGACAGCGGCTATCAGCGCATTCGCTCGGACATCATTTTCGGCGTGCTCACGCCTGCCGGGCGTCTCAAGCTCGATGCCATGAAGGAAGATTACGGCGTCAGCATCTCGACGCTGCGCGAGATCCTCAATCGCCTCACGTCCGAGGGTTTTGTGGTCGCCGAAGGCCAGCGCGGCTTCGAGGTGGCGCCGATCTCGATCCAGAACCTGCGCGAGCTCGCCGAGCTGCGCATCCTGCTGGAGCATCACGCGATGGCCGAGTCATTCCGGGCCGGCGACGTCGAGTGGGAGGGCCGCGTCGTGTCCGCGCATCACAAGCTGGCGGCGACCGAACGCACCGTCCTCAAGGAAGGCGACGATCCCGAGCTGCGCAAGCGCTACGACGGCGAATTCCACCAGGCGCTGATCTCGAGCTGCGGGTCGCGCGAGTTGATGCATACCCATGCGATCGTGTTCGACAAATACTTCCGCTATGCGCTGCGCTACCGCGGCACGGAGACGATCAACCAGCACAAGGCCTTGCTGGAAGCCGCTCTGAAGCGTGACATCAAGAGCGCCAGGGCCGTCCTCAGCGACCACATCAATGGCTGCGTCGCGCATGCGCTGTCCTCCTGGAAGGACAGCTGACCGCCTTCGCCCGCCCAAGAGATCAAGTCGTCAGCGAAGAAGAACGATCAATGAGTTCGAAAATTCCGTTCTCCACGGCAAGGCTCGACGGCCTGCTCGACGATTTCKGCATCGACGTGCTGATCGTCACCGCGAAGCACAACATTCAGTACCTGCTCGGCGGTTACTATCACTTCCAGTTCGATTACATGGAAGCGATCGGCATCAGCCGCTATCTGCCCATCTTCGTCTATTTGAAGGGCGCCCCGGAGAAGTGCGCCTATGTTGCCAACCGGAACGAGCGGGACAGCGTCGAGAACAGGACCGGCGCCGGATACTGGATGCCGCCGGCCGTATTCGGATCGTCGACCTCGGTCGAGGCGATGGCGCTCGCGCTCAGGCATGTGAAGGCGGTCGCGACGCCGGCGCTGCGTGTCGGCGTCGAGATGTCGTTCCTGCCCGTCGATGCCGCCGATGTGCTGCGTCGGGATCTCCCCGATTGCCAGCTCGTCGAGGCGATGCGCCCGCTCGAGAAACTGCGGTCGATCAAGACCGCCGAGCTGGAGATCCTGCGCGAAGCGTCCGAGCGCGTGGTCGCCTCCATGATGGATGCGGTGAACCACGCCCGGCCCGGACACAGCAAGCGCGAGATCATCGGGCATTTGCGGCAGGCCGATTGTCCCGCGACATGATCTTCGAATACGCCCTGGTGACGATGGGAACGAGCCTCAACCGGGCGCCGTCCGAGCAACGTCTCGAGCGCGGCGATATCGTGTCACTGGATTCGGGCGGGAATTACAAAGGCTATATCGGCGATCTCTGCCGGATGGCCATGCATGGGGCGCCGGACGGCGAGCTCGTCGATCTGCTCGGCGAAATCGACCTGATCCAGCAGGCGGCCCGCGCTCCGATCCGCGCCGGTCTCATCGGCGCCGATATCTACGCTGCAGCGAACGAAGCGCTTGCGCGGTCTCCTCACGGCAAGCACATGCACTTCGTCGCCCATGGCATGGGCATCGTCAGCCACGAAGCGCCGCGCCTGACGGCGAGCGGACCCATTCCCTACCCCGCCGACGACGCCAATGCGCCGCTTGAGGCCGGCGTGGTCATCTCGATTGAAACCACGCTGCCTCACAAGCGACGGGGTTTTATCAAGCTCGAGGATACCATCGCCGTCACCGCCGATGGTTATCAGGCCTTTGGCGATAGCGCGCGCGGCTGGAACCGGATTCCGGAATGACTGCGAAAACGATTCCCGCGCACAGGGTCGAGACCGCGGTCGCCAGCGCGGACATTCTTGGCGAAACGCCGCTGTGGTGCGACCGGTCCCGCAAGCTGTGGTGGATCGACATCGACGGCCGGCTTCATCAATCCTTCGATCCCGCGACGGGCGCCCATTACAAAGCCTCCTATGATTGCCAATTCCTCGGCAGCCAGGCCCTGACGTCAGACGGTTCGCATCTGCTCGCGCAGGACTTGACCCTCCACCATCGCCAGACCGTCGTCGAGGTCGAACGCGGCCTGGACAACCGCCTCAACGACGGCCGCGTGGACGCGCGCGGCCGCCTGTGGATCGGCACTATGGACAATCAATTGCACCGGCCGAACGGCTCGCTGTACCGCGTCACCGGAGACGGTCAGGTGACGCGCCTGTTCGACGACGTCATCGTGTCCAATGGGATCGCGTTCTCGCCCGACAATCGGACGTTCTATTTCACGGACACGCGGCGTTACTGCACCTGGGCGTTCGACTTCGATCTCGACGACGGCCTGATCAGCAACAGGCGCCTATTTGCGGATTACAGCGCCTCCGGAGAAAGACCTGACGGCGCGTGCGTTGACGTCGATGGCGGGCTGTGGACGGCGTTCTTCTCGGGCGGTCGGGTGGTGCGTTATCGGCCTGACGGGACGATCGACACGGTCATTCCCCTGCCTGTCACCAATCCGACCTGTCTTTGCTTCGGAGGAAGCGATCTCAAAACGCTGTATGTGACGACGGCCAGAAAATTCCTGGATCGGCAGCAGCTTGACGTCGAGCCGCAGGCCGGCCATCTCCTGGCCATTGACGGCGTCGCGCAGGGGCTGCCGGAACACCGTTTCCGGATCGGTTAGTTCCGAGGGATCCTACCGCGCGAGCAGCAGCTCCAACTGGCCCCGCGCCTTCTTCACGGCCGCCGCGAACCAGCTTTGACCTGGCGCCTCCTTGGCAAAGGATTTTGTGTAGGCGTCCATGGCCCGGTCTTCCTTGGCCATGGAATCCTCCGGTGTCTTCCTCGCCATCATTTGCTTCCAGACTTTTTCGCAGGCCGGAATCTCGGCCGTCTTCCGAAGAGCCCTCTCACCCCCGAGCGCCATAGTTCTAGTCAAAGAAGCACGATCAGATGTCTTACCCAGAAGCGTGCGTGGTCGAAAGCGTAACATTACTTTGGGTCTTCGAATGAGGGCCGGCCAATCTTTGCCGTCAGCTCGGCTAACCGCCTGCCCATAAGGCAGCACAAACGAACTGTTGGGCGCAGTCGTGCCGGTGAACGGCAGAAGGCCACCGACCGGAATGCTGTATGGATTGCCGAAGAAGCCTGAAGGTAGAAAGCTGCGTCGACAAGGTGCCCGCAACCAGTTCGGTGCTAGGTGCCGAGCGCAGCGGCTTGGCCCCCAGGCCGTCAACATTGAGCGTGGTAAACGTTGGCTGGCCGCCCAGTCGATCGCTTTTGATAGGTTCGCTGGGGCACGAAACTGCACCAACTGCTCGAAGTTCACGGGATCGTCCATCTCTCGTCCTCATGCAATCTGCATGCGGTTGTAAGTACGAGAGTAGGAAGCGATCCGTCATGTTAAGGCTGCGGAGGTTGCGCGTTAGCCGGACGCGGCGGATTTTGATGGCCGCCGGCGGGACACGGGTGCAAAGGAGCCAGAGCTCAAGGCCCAGCGTCCCGGAGGGGCGAGTGGGTAGGGAGCTAAAGTTGCCTCTCACCTCGGCCGGGCAGCAGAGGCAAACCCAATTCGCGAGCTCGTCGCCTAACGGATGCGATGTGACGTCCAATCTCTCGCGCCATCGCTGGCACTCTTTCCTTACGTTGCGCGAGTTCGATCAGCAGCTTGGTCTCTTCTTCGGTCCATTTGCGGGGTTTTGCGGGCTCCATTGCTGTTCTTGCTCCACGAATCGAAACCGGCATCAGTCTGTGACTGCGATTCTGGCCCGATGAAGGCGATCACGTTCGCCGTCGTCGGGCCTGCACCTTGGTACAATGATGGTCTCCGGCCAGTCGCCCTGTGGCTCACYGGGCATATTCGACGTCGCGCGTCAGGAACATCTAGGCCGGCGGTTAACCCTGTTGGCAAACACCCCGTACGTGGTACGTGAGCCGCCGCCATGTTGCCTCATGGTTCGATGAATTTTCACCGGCACTATTTTAAGGTGGAGAAGCATCATGCTGAGAATGGTGTTGTTGGGTCTCCTCATCCTATTGGGTGTTGGATTTCTGGTGTCGATGGAACTCAGAAATCCGGCGCGAAGTACAGTAGCGGTCGTCCAGCCCCTTGCCGAAACGACCGTAGGCATTTCCGATTCACATGGTGCGTTGGCGAAAGCTGATCGACTAGAAATTGCCGCTGCGAGCAGCGAAACTCCAGCGCAGCCTTCTCTAGTCGAGGARCGCATTTCTCCATCGGAAGGCATGGGTATCGATTCTTCGGACCACCCCAAGGTGATCGACCACCATCGTCACCATCCCAAATCAAAGAAGGTTGCCGCTGCCCTTCCTAAGTCGAAGTCAAAGGAAACCGAAATCAAGCGAACTACCATTTCCGGGCGTTCAAAGGTTGCCGGCGACACCGAGCCCTGTCGGCTAAGCGCGTTCGGTGGTTTGCGTAAGGCTTTGAACTCAATCGACTGCGAGATCTGAATAGGAAGCTGGACGATGCGCCCTTGAAGCCCTCAGCTGCACACGGTCCGACCAACGGACCAGCAAAGGCCGCCGACAGAGCCAGCACCCGGCCATTGCCCTTGGCGTAGCGCGCCACTGCTTGCCGACCGAAACGAAGAATAGTTAGCTTAACGTTGGCAATACCGTCTTTAACGGCAGCCTTCTCGCTGCGGCCTCCACCAATAGGTCAATCGCGTCGGTTCGCCTCTCAGTCGTTGGCTTCCCGTCTGTCCCCGGCTCCGGACATGCCGTGCACTGTGCCAACTGACGCTATGTGCCAGCAGCMTTCGCGGGCCGGCCAGCAAACTGATAAAACCTGGCCAAACCGCGTAAATAGATGGCATAGGCGTCGAGACTCTCGGTCGGCTTGCGCTTGGCACGCTCGATCTCGGCTTTCTCCAGCGCTGGCGCGATCGCCCCGACAACGCTCTCGGTCACCTGGTCCTGCAGATCGAAGACGTCGCCGAGACCACCATCAAACCGGTCCGGCTATAGATGTGCGCCGGTGGCGGTATCGACGAGCTGTCCCGTGATGCGTACTCGGTTTGCTGCTTTGCGAACGCTGCCTTCCAACACGTAACGCACCCCTAGCTTTCGCCCGATCTGCTTCACGTCAACGGCGCGCCCCTTGTAGGTGAAGCTCGAATTGCGGGCGATGACGAACAGCGCCTTGAACCGGGATAGCGCCGTGATGATGTCATCTACCATTCCGTCCGCGAAATACTCCTGTTCGGGATCACCCGACAGGTTGTGGAATGGCAACACCGCGATCGAAGGCTTATCGGGCAGCGCGAGGGCGTGTTTCGACGGGTCTACGGCGTTATCGGCGACTACCGCGCCTGCGGCTCCCTGCGCTTCCCGCACTGGTCCGACGAAACGGAAGCCCTTGCGCGGGAGGGTTTTGATGAGGCGTTGTTCCTCACCGGAATCGCCGAGCGCACTGCGGGCGGCATTCAGGCGCGTTGTCAGCGCCGCATCGGACACGATACGGCCGTTCCAAATGGCATTGATGAGGTCGTCTTTACTGACGACGCGCTCCCTGTTGCGGATCAGGTAGTCGAGCAGGTCGAATACCTGTGGCGCGACGGAGACGACGTCCGCCCCGCGATGCAGCTCGCGCCGGTCAGTGTCGATTGCGTACTCCTCGAAGAGATAGCGCAAGCTGCCAATCCCTCAGGCGGCCTCCGATCGTCGGGGCCTCTAGCACCGCTTGGAACGCAAAGAATAAGCCGCCGGTAAAGAAATTGTAAGCCGAATGTCAAGCGCGCTCGCTCATGCCTTGGCACCCTCGTCCGGGTAAAAACAACACCCAGGAGATTCCGCCATGAGCACGACCTATGGTGCAACAGGGTTGGGACAGTCGGCCGTATCGACCCGGCGCGTCTCCAGTTTTTTCATGACATATTGAGGCGCGTTTCAAGGCGCGCATCGAGTGGGAAGCTCGAGCGCAGTGGAAGAAGAAGCCGTTGGAGGGCGCTGTGGATAAAGGCCACTCAGTGGGCGGCCTCATGAGAACGCCTCTATTTCGGTGTCCCGGTCTGGCTACCCGAACCGGTGGTCTGCTCCCTTCCCGGTTGGCCGGGAGAATGCGCTCGGCCACGTAACCGGACGCTCCGGAGTTGCGGGTCTTGATCCCTTTGTCCGCATCCCGCTGCATCTGCTCGTTGGGCTCGCCAGCCTTGAGCCCTCCCCTCCTTGGTTTGCACACTGGGCGCGATGTTTTGCTACCGTCGCCCCGGTTCTAGACAGGAAGCCGCAACGTGGTTTCCACACTTGATAGCGTACCGGTTGGYGTAGCTATTGCCATGTCTACGATCGTCAACGAACCCGGCTGATTGTCATACAGGTACTTGAGATGCCAAACCGGCCCGACGTCCGGCGAGATAGCAAAGTCGTTCAACGCGTTTGTGATGTTGCGAACGGCATCGCGTCGTGCGATCGGTGCCGAGAACATCGCGTCTATCAGCGCTGCCAAGGTCATCCCCTCCACCAGCATAGCCCGTGCAGCTTCGTCACCGTGAACCAGCCGTAGGGCTGTCACGATGACGGCAATAGCCTCGGGGTTCTTGAGAGGCACGGCAAATTCGCTTCGGCGCCCGTTGCGTGTTTACAACACCTCGGCACGAACTTGAGCCACGCCACGATCCGTAATCCCTAAGCTGTGCGCGGCGGCCAAGGATAAGTCTAGAACGCGGCCCCGGACCCATGGCCCCGCGGTCATTGACGGTGACAATGACGCTTCGGTTCTGCGATTGCGCAATCGCGATCATTCTACAAAGAAGTCGCATGATTGGCCTCATGCACAAATGAAACTAGTGGACAATGCAAACTCATCGGCCCGTGTTCCTGCATACGCATTTCGTGCAGAACAAAGGTGAACGCATACCGGTGGTTCGGATGCGAGGTGCCGGAGATGTTCGGGCGCAGCGCAGCAAGCAGTTATCTCGCTGCAGCGCATCACACGAGCATAGGGGCTTCGATTTTACGAAATTGAGGACTCTAACCGAACCATAGGAAAACTCACATATTCCCAAAATCGGGATTCTTCAGCGCCCGCAAGAATCATGAGCATTGGGTTCGCTACCGGCTGGGGACGAGTGGTTGAATACATCAAAAGCGGGACGGATTTTAACAACGCTCGCCTCGGCAAAGCGTCGAGCGCAGAAGGGGTCTCCAGCCCACCGCCTTCTGCGCAGACGCCGAGCCGGCAGTGGATTAATCGTGCACCGCCGCGAAATCCGGTCCAAATGTTTGACGACGCACTCCGCGGACCGAACTCTCGTGCCCATTGGCGCCTCGTCAACACAGTCACCACCAAAAGCGAACGGGCCCGACTTCTTTCGCAGGGACGGTTTACACTGAACGGCGCCAGGCATTTGGAGGATGGGCGAGCTAGCAATGAAAGTTGCATGCCCTTCCGGCGGTCGTGTCGAGCTGTCGGTCGTTGTTTGTCTCGTTTTCGTCGAGATTGAAGAGGCAGGCGTGCGACGCGAAGGCAGGGCATCGGGCGTTCCTGCAGAAGCGCGCCGGTGGCACTCGTCGATATCGGACTGCTGGACGTTTCCGGGTTGAGCTAATCCGCCGGATTAGGAAGGAAGCTCCCGCGGCCAAGGATGGTTCTGCTTAGCAGAGCGACCTTTTGTCATAGCGGGTCGTCAGCAGATTGGAGGATTTTCCGAATATGGAACTACCGAATTGCCCCGACGTTGGTGGACCGCACCAAACCCAATGGGACAGATGCACAATTTCGCCAACGCGTCGTTTTCGCCCGAAGTGATTGAGGCTATGACATCGGCCCTAAAGGCCGCTGTAGCAACGCTGCCGGAGCCTGTGCACTCCGGCCACGTCAATCTCATTGCGGAGTCAATTCTACGGACAGCAGGTACGGGGGAACGCAACCCGTCAACGTTGCAACGGATCGCCCTCATGGAGCTTCAGCTGCAGCGGCGGGATTGAGCAGGCCGTCGACCCAAGAAAACGAGACCGCCACCTGTGGAAGTGTAGGCCCGTCCCAAGCCCCGACCCGCTATTCATCGCTCGGCAGCCGGGTCGCTTGAATTACCAGGCAAACCCTTCACGTTCGCAAGGTGCTGTTCTTGTATGGCCCCTCCCGGGCGGAAGGACAGTCGCTATTGCGGGGTGCGCCGGCAGTTTCCGCTCCCGAACTGTCGGCACTCTCGGCGCAGTGGCCGCACCCTTACGCGAACCCGATTAGCTCCCTATCGAGCAAGCCATGCCAACAATACACAAAAACATGGTTGCGGTGGCGATCCAGCCTAGCCAGTAGACTGGCCCCCGGACCACAAGCTCGCCCATTACGGACTTACGGCGCACAAGCAGCATCATGACGGTCATGATCGGCGCGGCCAGCACACCGTTGATGACGGCGCTCCAATAGAGCGCCTTGATCGGGTCGAGCGCGGTGAAGTTGAGGGTAACGCCGGCGGCACAACTGACCCTTTGGGGATGTCACCCGGTAAGCATCTCAAGAATGCGACCGTTGTCGGATTGCGCTCAGTCATCAAATTCTGAGGCTCTTTAAATCACGTCAGCGGGGCCCGACAGACCTTCGCCGAAGTCGGCACGGGTTACTCGTAACGTCGCACAGCAGAATGTGCCTTGCCACAAACTGCTTTTCGTAACTCGACGGACTTATCTCAAATTGTGGGTCGATTGGCGCGCGTGTGCCGGAGAGCTACCGGCATCCCGCACATATTACCGCCGCCCAGGCGGCCATGGGGACACGCCGATGAAGCACACCGAAGAACGACCCTATGCAGACCTGGAGGCGGCCGCGCGCAACTGAAGCCGCGTGCGAGGCCCGATGCCTTCACGCGCGAAATAGTAGGGAGTGGATATTAAGCCGCCAAAAAACACCTAAGTGGTGTTGATTTCAGCGGTTAGCGTGAGGGTGAGCAAAGTCCGACCTTTATCGGGGGAAGGGCCGTCCGTGACCTTCAACTCCCATGGTATCCCCTTCCACATGTCGGTGGGATGCTCAGACGTCAGGAT